>WRML01000287.1 GCA_009777165.1 Kiritimatiellota bacterium | reverse complement strand
GGGCGGCATCGCGGGGCCTGGTTCGTGGTGGTCGGTGATGATCACGTCAATGCCGAGGGCGTTGAGGAACATGGTTTCACCCACGGAGGTGATGCCGCAGTCAACCGTGATGAGCAGTCCGTCGAAGGGCGCGTTCTCGCGCAGGCACCGGTCCAGCGCCGCGCGGCTCAGCCCGTAGCCCTCGGTCTCGCGGAGCGGCAGGAATGCCTTGGCGCTTGCGCCCAGGCGGCGGAGCGCCGTGACCAGCGTCGCAGTCGCCACGACACCGTCAACATCGAAATCGCCATACACGATGATCCGGCGTTCTGCGCGGATTGCCGTCCAGATGTGTTCTGCGGCGTCCCGCACCCCCGGGAATGTGAACGGGTGAGCAATGTGTTTCCGCAGGTTCGGGTTGAGGAACGTCTGCGCCGCCTCGACATCCCCGAAGCCCCGCGCAATCAGCACACGTGCCAGCGGAAGCGGCAGATCCAATGCGCGCGCGAGATCAGTCGGGTCGGACAGGACGGTTGAATCGCAGGCCGTCATCATGGTATCCATCCGTTGAGCACGTCTTCATACGTCGGTGCGGGGTGGGTGGCGGGCACGATCTCGGGGAGGCGCTGGTAAAGCTGCTGCGCGGCATCCCCCTGGCCGGCTTGCGCCAGCAACCGCACCGTCACCGCCAAGAAGCGTAAGGTGATGGCGGTCTGATTCCGGGTTGGGTTCTCGTGCAGCGCGGCGAGCATGTAATCGGCCGTCGGCAGCGCCAAGGCGAGGTTCGGTGACTCGTCCCATTTCCGTTCCTCCAGCGACCCCGTGAAACGCCCGCGGAACACCCCCAGCATCAGCGGCTGGTACACCGCCCTCCGCGACATCATCAGCTCGGTCCCCTGCGCGTATGCCACCCCCTGGTCCGCCCAATAGAGCGCGTGGGTCTCGGGCATCCGCCAGTCTACCGGGCCGAAGCGTTTCTCCACGTCCAGCATCCGGTCCGCATCCATCCGCAGCGCGGCGAGCCTTACCGCCGTCTCCGCCGCCGCGGTGTCCAGCGTCCCGTCAGGATGCAGGCACGGCGCGATCGCCTCCAGCAGGCGGACCTTGTACAGGAAGTGCGCGTTATCCAAGGAGTCCCCGATCTTATGCTGGAATAGCCATGCCAGCTCGCGATAGAGTTTCGCGTCGTGCGGGTTGAAGCGCAACCCCTCGTCGCGCAGGAGGGAGATGCCGTTCTGGACCCACCGCCAGCGGTCCTCGTGACGGCTCATCATCACGCTGATATTGTAGGAGAGGTTCCAGGCGTTGTAGGTCCATCCCTCCGATGCGTGGGGGTCCAGGAGCGTGATCCAATCCGCCAACTGCACCAGCTCGAGGAAACGCCCCTCCTCCTGAAGCCGCTCGACACGGAACCACAGGATTTCCGAGACGATCCCCCGGAACCCTCCCAGCCCCGCCATGACGAACGCCAGCGCCGGCGGCATCTTCGCGCTGTACGCCGTGCCTGCCTCCGGCAGACGCTGCCGGCGGTGATCCGCCAGCCGGCGGTTCTGTACCACAGACACTCCCCCCAGCGCAACCAGCGCAACCAACGTATAGACTGTTTTCCTGTTTCGCATCAGCCCTTTGAACCCCATTTCGTAATACATAAGATTACAACACTTCGCGGCAGAAAGAAAGCGAATAACACCTGTGCGGCGACGAACGCGGTGACGAAAGGGTGTGAGAAAAGAAAATGGTGAATCGCAAATACCTCTTGCGGAAGGAATGCCAAAAAAGATACACTATCCTTTTCTCGAAAGGTGAGGTGGTATGAAGAGACACGACTGTGCGGTTATTCTTGATTTCGGCGCGATCAACGCCCAGCAGGCGGCAAAGGTTGTCCGTGCGTTGAACATTTTTTGCGAGGTGCTTCCGTACACGGCGACGGCGGCGGACATCATCAAGCTGGAGCCGAAGGCCATCATCTACCAGCGCGGCGCGACCTGTGGCGAACGTACACTGGGGCGCGAACCGGATGCTGGCGTCGCCGAGCTCGGGTTGCCCGTGCTGGACCTCTCGGATCAGCCGTGCGACGAGGCGACGATCAAACCCTTTCTCGTCAACGCGTGTGGATTCACGCAGGACTGGACGACCGGACGTTTCATCGAGGAGTGCGTCGCCGACCTGCGCGCGCAAATCGGCGACAAGCAGGTGCTGCTCGCGATGTCGGGCGGCGTGGACTCGTCCGTCTGCGCCGTGCTGCTCCACCGCGCGGTCGGCAAGCAGCTCACCTGCGTCTTCGTTGACCACGGCCTCATGCGTAAGGACGAGCCGCGGCAGGTGAGGGAAATCTTCCGCGACACGTTCGGCATCAACCTCGTCGCCATTGACGCGGAGGCCCGCTTCCTCGCGCGTCTGAAAGGCGTGACCGACCCCGAGGCCAAGCGCAAGGTTATCGGCGAGGAATTCATCCGCGTCTTCGAGGAGGAGGCGCGTAAGTTCGGTAATCTCGACTATCTCGTGCAGGGTACCATCTACCCCGACATCATCGAGAGCGGCTGGGACGGCGGCAAGTCCGTCAAGGCGCATCACAACGTCGGGGGGCTCCCCGAGCGCATCGGGTTCAAGGGCATCGTCGAACCGGTGAAGTACCTGTTCAAGGATGAGGTCCGCAAGGTGGGCCAGGCGTTGGGCCTCCCGGACGTCATCACCGGCCGCCAGCCGTTCCCCGGCCCCGGGCTGGGCGTGCGCTGCCTCGGCGAGCTCACCAAGCAGAAGCTCGACATCCTGCGCGACACCGACGCCGTGTTCCGTCGCGCCATGGCCGACAGGGGCTTCGACAAAGACGCCGATCAGTTCTTCGCCATCCTCACGGATGTGCAGTCCGTCGGCGTGACCGACGACGCGCGGACCTACGGCTATGTGATCGCCCTCCGCGCCGTCCGCACGTCCGACTTCATGACCGCGCGTGTCCTGCCGCTGCCCACGGACTTCCTCGTCGAGGTCGCGACGGAAATCGCCACCACCGTCAAGGGCTGTAACCGCGTCGTGTACGACATCACCGGCAAGCCCCCCGCGACGATTGAGTGGGAATGACCTTTTGAATCCTCACGTTTCGTTCCTTTCTATTCCATCTTGCTCTGCTGGCGGGGGTCGAAGGCGTCGCGCAGGCCCTCGCCGACGAGGACGGTCAGGAGCATCACCGTGAAGAGCGCGGCGGAGGGGAAGAGGATGAGCCACCATGCGGAACGGAACATCTGCGCCTGCCGGAGCAGCTCGCCCCAGCTGGGGGTCAGGGGGGGGAGCCCGAACCCGAGGAAGTCGAGCGTGGCCAGCGAGCCGATCGCCCCCATCAGGGAGAAGGGGAAGAGCGTGATCAGGGGGGTGAGCGCGTTGGGCAGGATGTGGCTGAAGATAATCCGCACATTCGACAACCCCTGGCAGCGCGCGGCGTCCACGAACGTGCGGGAGCGCAGGCGCAGGAACTCGGCGCGCATATAGTACGACATCCCGATCCAGTTGAAGAGGCTGTAGCAGATGAGCAGGATTAGGAAGCTGCGCCCCAGCGTCGAGCCGACGAAGACCATCACGTACAGGAACGGGAGCGCGCTCCAGATCTCCGTCAGGCGCTGGCCGGCGATGTCCACCCCCCCCCCGAAGAACCCTTGCAGGGCCCCCACCACCACGCCCATCGCCAAG
>WRML01000286.1 GCA_009777165.1 Kiritimatiellota bacterium | reverse complement strand
CCCTTTTCCTGCGGACAAGGGGGGAGGGCGTTTTTCTACCGAGAGACACATCCCTAACGGGATGTAAGAATGGAACACGTTTAAAGTTAATTCACTATACAAATAAACAGAGCGAAATTAAGAATACCGTTTTGAGTTTCATGGTGTTTTAGAAAACTTCTTCCGCACAAAATAAAACACGGCGCAGAGGGCAAGCGCGATGCCGGCGCACAGCCAAAGGTAGCGACGGCTTCCAGCCGTTGTGCCTGTTGTGTCTGCCTGACCCGACGGTTGAAAACCGCTACCACTTTCAACGGCAGGGATGCCGTCGCTACTTTCGTCTTCGGCAGGGGGGGGCTTCACCATGCCCTCCCTCTCTGCCCTTATTTTCGCAAGCTCCTCTTCTATTTCCTCTCGTGACGGAAGCCAACCCGTATCATCAGGGGGAGGTACGGAGACATGAAAAAAACCTTCTTTAAATCTTGTGTTTTCATAATCATGGTATTCCTCGGGAAGCCTGTAATATGGAATTTCAAACGTGGCTTTTCTCTCGGTCGGGTCAACCTCTATGCACATCACTAAATTCCACCAAGCGTCCACATGGCGTTTGCCGAAAAGGTACAACCACTTGTCGCCTGGAATCTCCAAGTTATGAGACCATTCGACAGAAAAAGCAAATGATGTTGTTCCAATGTTGAGCATCGTAGTGGTCAACCCATTCTGCATATCAACCATTTTATAATCGCGTGTAGGTTTGTTTGTCTCACTCAAACAACACAGTGGGATGATAAACATAAAAAACAAGTGTTTGTAGTTCATAGTTGAATTCCTTCTGGTTAATGATTAATGGTGTTGTCTGGCATATCATTGGCTGGAGTTATTTTAAGCTCCAAGCGTTTCTCACGGAAGATGGCATCGTAAACGGCATTCCCTATGTCAGTGCCACCATCACCAGTGTAAATTTCCAGCCTAGCGCTCTCTATACATTCGCCACGCTTATTAATTTCCCAGTACTGTATTGCTCCTTGGCGACCGCTAATATGCGAGTAAGCCCATATTAGTGTAGAATCATAGTATTCTTCAACGGTAAGCGGCCACCCAAATATTTCTACTGGGAGTCTTTTGTATTGATTGGTGCTGACATACAGATAAACGTTCCAAGAAAACCCACCCTTACCCCCAGTATAAATGGGGTCTGAAATGATAATATCCTTCACGCCGTTACCAGTCAGATCGAGTTCCGCATACCAACATTTCTCATTTCTTTCCATTAACCATTTCTCATAATTGTCCGCCTCATCAGGCGGCATGGTTTCGCACCATGTTGAACCAGGGCTCTTGTTTTCAGGGATACATTCGGAAGATATAGACCTTTTACATAAGATATACACCACAAACAGAAAAAACAAAAAGCAAAGGAACGATAGATGTCTGATATTCATGATGTTCTCCTTTTACTCGGATGCGGTAGGAGTCGGATTGGGTGGGAGTATCTCGGCTACCTTTCGGGCATACTTGTTTTTGTTGTCATGGAATGTCCATTGCTTGCTGTTGTTCACATTGAAGGATACTGGACTCCAGATGTTCGTCTTAATGTTATCTCCTGTTGTAGGGTCTATCAGAGCTGTCTTAATCAAAGACGTGGGTATGGTCGCTTTGTCCGCGCCGTTGTAAAGGACGGTGACGCCAAACTGTTCTGCACCCATCGTGACGCCGAGGATGTTGGTCGTGCCGAGGGGGTCGCCGCAGTTGGGGTACGTCCGCTTGAAGTGATTGATGAGGCTGTTATGTATCACCCGTTTCTCGTCCAGCAGGGCGAGCGAATTGAGGACGTTGGTGCGCCAGTTATAGACCTCGTCGGTGGAAGCGGTTTTTGTTCCCTTAGGGATCTCTCCGCTACGGTCAATCTGCCCGATACCCCAACCATCGGGCGGCCCCCTGTTCGGCAGCCACTTGAGCTTGTTGTTCTGCGCGTTGAACTGGCAGTAGGCGTAGGGGCCGTCCTTGGACTCGTGCCACATGATCGCCCAGGCGTAGGGCTTGTAGCGGGCGTCGGTATGGTCGGTGATGTAGTCCTTGACCACCGCGTCGGTCGGGTTCATGCCGCGGATGAAGAAGTTGAGCTGGTCGGTCTTCTCCTTGCCGTTGACGCAGGTCGCTTTCATGTGGAGGGTACACTTACCGCCGACAATCTCGTTCTTCAGAAGTTCGTCGATGATGTCAATGGTGTTCCTGGGGTAGCCGTTGACGTCGGGCGGCGTGAAATAGTTGCCGTCGCCGGGCAAGTCTTTGTTGTCGAGTGTGCCGCGGTAGTCCGGGCGCTCCGTCTCCACCGTCAGGCGCCATTCGAGGGTGAGCCCGGCAAGGTAGCCCGCGCTGACCTCCAGGGACGCCGCCAGCGTCGGCGGGTTCGGCGCGCCCGTGATGAACGCCGTGCCGCCTTCCTTCAGGCATCCCACCTGGTACCCCATGTTGTCCGTGCTGCCCCGGGGGGTCTGCATGGCCGCCTTTGGCATGTTGCCTTGTTCGAAGTTGAGGGGAATGATCTTGACGGCCATCTGGACCACGCCGTATGCGTACCAGATGGGATCGGGGTCCGGCGTGATGGATAGGTCCACCTGGAAGATCGGGTTGACGGCGTTGGTGGGGACAGAGACGAAGCGGAAGTCCACGAGCATTAGCCAGTCGTCTGCCACCGGCTCCATGTTCAGGTGCGTCCAGGTGTCCGAGCTGCCGGCAAACGGATCGATGATGCCCGGCCCAGTGATGTCCCAGGTGAACTGTGAGTTTTTGGGCGGGTCGCCATCGAGGAAATTCCGTACCTCCCAGTCGTCGCACCGCACGAGGACTAGGTAGTGCCGCCCCGGGTCCACGGAGACCTGCTGTGAGGTGCTGCTCGCTGTGCTGTACGGGCCGGAGAGCAGCCCGACATCCTGAACCGTGGGGGTCTGGAGCGGCGGGAACGGGTCGGGGATGAACGGGGCCTCCCCGTCGGGCTCCTCATCCTCCTCGAACCACCACCACTCGTCCGGCTCGGAAGGGCGGACGCGGAAGAACCCCGAGGGCGGGATCGTCCCCCCCTCGTAGTCGTACCACGAGAAGTACGCGTACGGGTACTCGAACGTGCGCAAACCCTTCGGGGGCTCGACGTCAATCTCGTCAAGGATCAGCCAGTCCTGCTCCCCGTCCGCGAGGTCGGACGTGAACAGCAGGTCCATCAACCCGATCGGGAACTCCACCTTGCCGGGGCCGTTGGTCGGCCACTCCGTGCGGAACACGAACGAGGTGGCCCCCCGGCCGAAAGACGTGACGAGCAGGCGGTCCACATCCCCCCCCCTCACAGGCGTGCCCGGCGCGCGCCGGATCCCGCCTGCGGAATACACCAGTTCCCTCAGGTCGTCCGGAAGGGCCCACGGGTGCATCACGCAGATCCAGACACCCATCTGGGGATCCAGCAGCGACAGGCGCTCATAGTGGTAACGCAGCCTCTCCGGGGTGCACCCATCGCCGCCGAGATCCCGCAAGGCCTCGTTGAAGGCGGCCCGCTTCTCTTCCACCCGCCAGTCGATCCCCCCCACATAGAGGGACACGGCGGCCGCGCACACCGCGCAACCTATGCCCAACACCCAGTTTCTCTGATACCTCTTCATGTGAATCCCTTCCAGTTTACAACAGACCGCCTCGG
>WRML01000285.1 GCA_009777165.1 Kiritimatiellota bacterium | reverse complement strand
CCAGACATTGCAGAGTGGAGGGCGAGCGTCCTCGCGAGCCGTATCAATGTCCTGGAGGGCGGGCTTCGGCACTCCGTGCCTCCTCGCGAGCCGTATCAATGTCTGGAGGACGGGCTTCGGTATTCCGTACCTCCTCGCGAGCTGTATCTCTTATCGATTTCCCACGGGAAAGCCGTCCCCTGCCATGGTGGTGGGGGCGGCATCTTTGCGTAATGAAAGGAACACGCACATGAACATCAACAGAATGATGGCGGCGTTTGCCGCAATCACACTCACGGCAGTCACCACGAAAGGTCAGACGACCTACCTCGGGCCTGCATTGCCCATCACGAACATCACCGCAAACGCTGGTTTGGTGACCCTGAACTGGGATGACTACACCGGCATCACGGGGTTCAAGCTCTACACCACGCCTTCGCTCGACGCGGGCCAAGTAGACTGGCAGCCCATGACCGACGCGCAGACCGGACTCATCCGCATCAACCCGGGCGAGTCCGGCGACCACGTGTTCGCCCTCGGCGACACCGCCGTGACGTTCATCGGTATCGGCGACAAGCGCTTCTACCGCCTCGTCGCGGTCAAAGGCGGCACACCCCCCAATGACCCGGGCTATCCCTACCCGTACACCCCGGACCCCGAGGTGACGTGGACGGACCGCGTCGGCCACACCCTCGTCATCAACCTCACCAATGACTTTAAGGCGACGAAGCTCCCTGCGGACTTCAAGATCAATGCCGACCCCGCCGCCACGACAGACCACCTCTACCTGCGCTACATCACCGCGACCTCGGGCGGCCTCCCCGACTCGATGGGATCGCTCGTCGCGGGCGAGGTGAACGCCGTCGGCACGGCGCTCGTGACGCTCGAAGGCTACTACATCGGCGCCTACACCGTGACCGAGTACCAGTACCGCAAGGTCACTGGCGCCAACCCCCCCGGGCTCGCAAGCCCCACGGGCGACGGCCGCCCCGTGGCGATGATCAGCTGGGACGACGTCCGCGGCAACCCCAACGGTACCCTCGGCGACACCGCCCCCGGCTCCGACAGCTTCCTCTCGCTCCTGCAGGCCGCCGTCCGCGCGAACAACCCCTCGCTCTCCGCCATCACGTTCGACCTCCCGACTGAGGCGCAGTGGGAAGTCGCGTGCCGCGCCGGCACGGAAGGCTCCATCAGCAACACCAACACGGCGATGACGGTCAATATCACCGTGGTCACCGCGGCCGCCAATGAGCCGTGGACGGGCACGATCAGCCAGGTGGCATGGTGGTCGGGCGACAATCCCGGCGCGGCGCAGGTCCCCGGACAGAAGCGCGCGAACCCCGCAGGGCTCTACGACATGCACGGCAACATGGAAGAGTGGTGCCTTGACTGCTGGAACACCCCCGATAGCAGCACGACTGCGTATATCCCTGTGAACAACGGCAACTCGCCTGTGACCTCCGGGACTAGCGCCAACCGCTCGCTGCGCGGTGGCTACTGGGGCGCCGGTTCCTCGCCCGTTCGCTCCGCCTACCGGTACACCTACACGGCCGGCGGTCGCCACACGAGCGTTGGCTTCCGCCTCTGCGCGATGGGCGCGGCAATGCCTGAGCCGTGAGGGCTGAGCAACGCAACCTATGGAGTGCGGTGGCTCGCCACCGCTTTTTGTCACGGGGGGTTCCCCCCGTGCGGTGAGAGGACTTGGCGACATGACGACGTGACGACTTGCCGGAAAGTCGCTACGACAAGTCGTTATGTCGTCAAGCCATCAAGTCACGGCGGCGAGCCGCCGTAAACAAAGCGGCGGCGAGCCGCCGTAAACAAAGCGGTGGCGAGCCACCGCACTCCATAGGTTGCGTGAAAGTAGAGACAACATCCCATAGGGATGTCCCCCCCCCGAAAGGGCGCATCCCGTAGGGATGCAGAAATGGGGGGGGGCGGTTTTCTACCGAGCGACACATCCCTAACGGGATGCAAGACAAGGATGGGCAGAGCGGCGTATGTTGTCCTGTAGTCACGTAGTCCCGTAGTCGGAGAAAGCCGGACTACAGGACGACGGGACGACGACGGCAATGCTGACAAAAACTTTAGAACTTTAGAACTCCCGAACTTTAGAACTTCTTCACGACGGGACGACGACGACAATGATGACAACACTTTAGAACTTTAGAACTCCCGCACTTTAGAACTTCCCCTTCCCCCTCGCCAGCCCCGCGTACACCTCCACCAGCCCGAGGTAGGCGCGTTCCATCAATGCGCGGCGCACCTGGTACTGAGCCACGCGCTGCGCGTCAGGGGGGGTCGTCTCGTCCACCGCCATCAGCTGGTCCACCACGTTGAAGTCCTTGAACAGCCCGCAAGCCACCCCGCCGATGATCGCCGCGCCCATGGAGGTCGCATCCGCCTTCGAGGTGATCGTCTGTACCGGGCACGCGCACGCGTCCGCCAGCACCTGCCGGAACACCGCGCTCTGCGCCCCCCCCCCGATGATCGTCAGGCGGTCAATCGGCACATGCCCCCTGAAGATATCGGCAATCGTGCCGAGGCTGATGGCGACCCCCTCCATCACCGCGCGTAGCATATCCTCGCGCGTCGAAGCCAGATTCAAACCGATGAACGCCCCCCGCGCGTCCGGGTTCCACCACGGCGTGCGCTCGCCCAGCATATACGGCAGGAACATCACGCCGTTCGCGCCGCACGGCACCTTTGCGATGATGTCGTCAATCTCTTTCATGGTCAGCGGATGACGCGAATGTTCGCAAGTGTCTTTATTCGTTTCATTCGCGCTATTCGATGACAGATTAGAACACAACTGTTCCGCCATCCACTTGAAGCTCGACCCCGCCGTCTGCATCGTGCCGGACGGGTGCAGGACGCCCGGCACGCAGTGCGCCCAGTTCATCGTGCGCATCTGCCCGTCCACGATCGGGCGCTCGACCGTCAGCGCGATCCAGCTCGACGACCCGAGGCAGTTGTACGCCGTACCCGGGCGCACGCACCCCACGCCGACCCCAGCCGCGCTCCCGTCCCCCCCCCCGGCCGCCACGGGGGTCCCGGCCGCCAGCCCCGTCTCCTGCGCCGCCGCCGCTGTGACCCCCCCGATGATCGTCGCCGAGTCCACCGCCTTGGGGAAGAGCGACACATCGAGCCCCGCCAGCCCGATCAGTTTCTCCGACCACCCGAACGTGTTCAGGTCGAACGCGTTTGTGCCAGACGCGTCCGAAAAATCCGTCGCCATCATGCCCGTGAGACGGCAGTTGATGTAATCCTTCGCGCAGAGCGTCTTGCGCGTCTTCGCGAAGATGTCCGGCTCATTGTCGCGCACCCACATCAGCTTCTCCAGCGTGTACGACGCGCTGGCGCGGTGCCCGCAGATGCCGTAGAACTCGCGCATGGAAATTTTCTCCAGCAGCGCCGCCTCCTGCGCCGTGGCGCGTTGGTCGCAATAGAGGATGGACGGGCGCAACGCGTTCCCCTGCGCATCCACGGGCGTGCAGCCCATCATCTGTCCGCTCAGCGCCACGACCGCGATGTCGCCCGGCGCGACGCCCGACAGTGCGAGCAGCTCACGCGTCGAGCCGCAGACCGCCATCCACCAGTCCTCCGGATCCTGCTCCGCCCACGAGCCATTAAAGAACCGCGACGGGTACGCGACCGTCGCGCTCGCCTGCTGGACCCCCTCCTCCG
>WRML01000284.1 GCA_009777165.1 Kiritimatiellota bacterium | reverse complement strand
CGGGCTTCCAGCCGTTGGCGGCCGACGCGCAGCCCCTCCGCCCCGAGGCGACGCTCCTGTTCGTGGCCGGCGCGGGCTGGACGAAGAAGCAGAAGGACGGGCAGTTCCACATCGGGCGCGCGGGCGACATCATCCAAGGGTTCCTGGGCAAGGCGAAAGCGTCGCTGGGCAGCAGCAAGTCGCTGGTGGACCTGAAGAGCGAGGGGCAGGAGACGCTGGGCTTCATGTCGCACATGAACCAGGTGGGGCAGACGGGCTCCACGCCGCGCCACCCGAAAGGGCTTTCGACGTGCTGCCACGGCGAGGAGCCGCACGCCGTGGGCTGGCGTTTCATCACCGAGCGCCGCGCCGTCAACCTCGACCCCAACTGCGGCTGGGCGCAGGGCAAGGCCGATGTGGTCTATGTCGCGGACGCGTTCGAGGTCATGGAAAAGGTGAACGCGCTGATGGGGTGAAGCGAGGCGAGGGTGTTTAATGTTTTTCCCGGCGAACCTTTTTTAGCGGGCCTCCCGTTATCGATTCGAATCGATTCCCGTCGACGCACGTCGATCCGAATCGATAACCCTAAAAGCGCAAGGGAGTCCTCCACCATGAAAAAAACGCTCGTCGTTTTAGCCTGTGCCCTCGCCTGTGCGCTGTTGTGTTTAGGATGGACAGGCTGTTGAAGGACATATTGTTGTTGAGCAAGATAATCAATGGTAGCGTATCGCGGACAACCCCGGGCCTTTGAAATTTCTATCGAATCGTGGCTTTAACGAAACCTGCCTTTTAGAGAACGGGCAGGAGTTCATTTGTACTGACAGCAAGGCCGACATTTACCTCGTCAACATCGCCGAGCGGAAAGTGGGGCAGATCGCATTGGGCAAAGACTTCATCACGCTGATGTCGCGTTATCGGCAAAACCTTTGGGAAGAGATGGATAAAGGGACCGAAGGGAAACCAGAAGCAGCCCCCTTTTGAAAGGGGGTGGCCGGTACTCCGGCCGGGGGTTTGTTAGAGGTCAGAAGTCAGGGGGACAAAAGGATCTTTCGCGATGCCCTTTCGTCTCCTGCGTCCCCTACGTCTCCTCTATGCCGCCCTCCCCTGTACGTGTCGTGTTCCGCATTCTTCGTCCGCATTCTTCTCCTCGAATTGTTCTCCTCGAATTGTCCTTGAAATGGTTTCTGCTAAATAGTATTATTTTTTCCCTCTACTTAACAGGTACTCGAATGAAAACGAAGAATAGAATGACTCCCCCCGAGCAGAAGGAGCGCACGGGGGCGCAATGTGTGGTGGACGGACTGGTGAGGGCCGGATGCGAGGTACTGTTCGGCTACCCGGGCGGTCAGGCCATTGATATGTTCAATTGCATCTATGATGCGCCGTTCCACTTCGTGCTGGGGCGGCATGAGCAGGGTATCGTCCATGCCGCGGACGGTTATGCGCGCGCGACGGGTAAGCCCGGCTGCTGCCTCGTCACGTCGGGGCCCGGCGCGACCAACACCATCACGGGCCTCGCCACCGCGCACATGGACGGCATCCCGCTGGTCTGCATCTCGGGCCAGGTCCCCATGCACCTGATCGGCACCGACGCGTTCCAGGAGGCGGACGTGATGGGCATCACGCGCCCCGTGACCAAGCACAATTTCCTCGTGCGCAACGTGGATGAGTTGCCGGACATCATCGCGCAGGCGTTCTACCTCGCGTCGTCCGGGAAGCCGGGGCCCGTGGTCATTGACATCCCCAAGAACGTCCAGAAGGCGACGACCGCCGTCCCCCCGAAAGACCCCAAGGATGTCGTGATGCGTGCCTACACGCCCGTCAGTAAGGTGAGTAAGGCGGACATCCGCAAGCTGGCGGACCTGATCAACAACGCGCAGTCGCCCCTGCTGTACGTGGGCGGCGGCGCGGTCTCCGGCAACGCCTCGGCGGAGATCACCAAACTGGCGCACAAGGCGGGCATCCCCGTCTGTACCACCATGATGGCGTTGGGTGCGTTCCCGGAAGACGACCCGCTGTCGCTCGGCATGGTCGGGATGCACGGGAGCGCCGCCGCGAACTACGCGGTGGACAAGAGCGGCCTGCTCATCTCCGCCGGCGCGCGTTTCGACGACCGCGTGACCGGGAAGATCGACCAGTTCGCCGCCAAAGCCGTGACGGTTCATATTGACATTGACCGCTCCGCCATCGGAAAGAACGTCGCGACGCACTTTGGTATCCACGGCGACCTCAAGGCCGTGCTGGCCGCCGTGCTGCCGCTCGTGAAGAACGCGCGGCACGACGCGTGGATGAAACAGGTGCAGGAGTGGAAGAAAAAATATCCGCTCCACTACCCCGAGCCAGCGGGCGTGCTGATGCCCCAGGCCGTGGTCCAGCGAATTGACGCGATCAGCAAGGGCAAGGCCATCATCGCCACGGACGTGGGGCAGAACCAGCTCTGGGCCGCGCAGTTCTTCACCTACACGCGCCCGCGCACGTTCATCTCCTCCGGCGGGCTCGGGACGATGGGCTTCGGCCTGCCCGCCGCCATCGGCGCCCAGCTGGGCCGCCCGCGCGAGCGCGTCGTCTGCGTCTCCGGCGACGGCGGCATCCAGATGAACTTCCAGGAGCTGGTCGTCGCCGTGGAACACAAGCTGCCGATCGTCACCGTGGTCCTCAACAACGGCTACCTGGGCATGGTGCGCCAGTGGCAGGAGCTGTTCTACGACAAGCGCTACTCTGGTGTCATGCTGACCCAGACGGGCCGCCGCCCGAACGAGCGCATCACGGGCGGCCCCGCGTACCTCCCGGACTTCGTGAAGATCGCGGAGGCACACGGCGCAGCCGCATGCCGCATCACGACGCTGGCGGAATTCGACGCGGCGTTCCGTGCGGGGTTGGCGCGGAAGGACGGCCCGACGCTGATCGAGTGCATCGTCTCGCCCGAGGCGAACGTCTATCCCATGATCCCCCCCGGCGCCCACGTCTCCGCCATGACCGGGCACGTGCGGAAGTAGCGGCGGGCAGCTATATAGTGAATTAACGTTAAAAGTGTCCCGTTTCATTGTGTCATCGAATGACGCGAATAAAACGAATGATTTTTTGACAGGATGGCAGGATTTTTTTATAAAAATCTTTGTGACCTTTGTGCCTTTGTGTGAGAAAAAAACAAACCTAATCTATCCTATAGTAATTTATAGTGAATTAACTTTAAAAGTGTCCCATTTTGACATCCCTTGACGGGATGGTTATTGCGATATGCTTTTTAACCACAATAGACACAATGGAATGCACAATGGGCACGATTGACTCTTGTATCCTTTGTGCCTATTGTGAAAACCATTGTGTCCATTGTGGTTAAAAATGGAATGGTTTTCAACTGAATTAACGATAACAAGACCCACCCCCGTTGCAACATCCAATTCATCAAATGTTATCAAATGTTATTTCTTGTTTCTTGTTGCTATTTCTTGCTTGCTTTTCTGCCAGTATTCCGCCATACTACTCCTTTTACTTTTCTTCCGCTTCAGCGAAGCCAGGGTGGCGAAATGGCAGACGCAGCAGACTCAAAATCTGCCGCCCGAAAGGGTGTGAGGGTTCAACTCCCTCTCCTGGCACCAACATCGTTGACATTCAGAAAATGTCCCGGATGACCGCATCACACACTTCCCTCCCCCTTGCCGTCAGGTGCCCTCCCCCCCCCCCCCTCTCCCCCGCCCC
>WRML01000283.1 GCA_009777165.1 Kiritimatiellota bacterium | reverse complement strand
GCCGTCCTGCCGCTCGACGCGGAGGGCAAGAGCCTGCAGATGATGCGCTCGTGGTTCGCGGGGATGCCGGGCGAGGTGCTCTCCTGCGTGGGGTGCCACGAACAGCAGAACAAGGTGTCGCCGAACCAGCGGACGGTCGCGTCGCGCAAGAAACCGCAGCAGATCCAGCCGTGGCTCGGGCCCCGGCGCGGGTTCGCGTTTGACCGCGAGGTGCAGGACATCCTCGACCGCAGATGCATCGGATGCCACAACGACAGCGCGACCGCCGTCAACGCCCTCGGCCAGAAAATCCCAAGCTTCGTCAAAGCGGACGGCTGGAATAAATTCTCCAAGGCGTACCTTGCGCTCCACCCCTACACCCGCCGCACCGGGGTGGAGGGCGACTACTACGTGCTGACCCCCCTGGAGTTCCACCCCGACACCTCCGAGGTCGTCCAACTGCTCCGCAAGGGGCACCACGAGGTAAAGCTGGCGACGGAGGAGTGGGGCCGCCTTACCATGTGGATCAACCTGAACGTGCCGTACTTCGGGACGTGGACCGAGCGCGGCGCCAACACGAAATGGATCGAGCGCCGCCGCGAGCTGGAGCGACACTATTCCAACGTCCACTTCGACCCAGAAGTCATCGTCAACCCCTACCAGCCCGCCGAGTTTGTCGCGCCCGTCAAGGCCCCCCCCCCGCCGCGAAACAGACCCCGCTCGCCATGAAAGTCGAGCCCGTCACCGGCGACAAAGCGATGTCGCTCGATCTCGGCAACGGCGCAACGATGACGCTCCTGCGCATCCCCCCCGGCACGTTCACGATGGGGTCGGACACCGAGACCCCCGACGAACGCCCCGCATCCGGCGTGCGCATCACCAAGCCGTTCTGGATGGCGGCCACCGAAGTCTCCGTCGCGCAATTCAAGGCGTTCGATCCTGCGCACGACAACGGCGTTTACGATATGCAGCACTACAACCACGTCAAGCGCGGCTACTACATGAACTTCGAGAAGGACGCGCAGTTCCCCGCCATCCGCGTGTCATGGGAACAGGCGATAGCGTTCTGCGCATGGCTGAGCGCGAAGACAGGCAAACGGGTCACGCTGCCGACCGAGGCGCAATGGGAATGGGCCTGTCGCGGCGGCACCGAGACCCCCCTGTCGTTCGGCGACTTCAGCACGGACTTCTCACCTTTCGCGAACCTCGCCGGGGCCGAACGCCGCGAGATGGCCGTTGACGGGCAGAACCCGAAACCGATGAAGAACCCGCCCGCCTACCGCGACTATGAGTTACGCGACCCGCGCTTCAGCGACGGCATCCTGCACCTCGCCAACGTCGGCAGTTTCAAGCCCAACCCCTTCGGACTGTACGACATGCACGGCAACGTCGCGGAGTGGACACGCTCCGCCTATCGCCCCTACCCGTACTCCGACGACGACGGGCGCAACAACGCAAAGGTTGACGAACGCAAAGTCATCCGCGGGGGGTCGTGGAACTCCCGACAGATCCGCGCCACCTCCACCTGGCGATGGGGCTACCCCGGCTGGACGCGCCCCTTCGACGTCGGCTTCCGCGTGATTATCGAGGATTAGGGCGTATTCACACAAAAGGTTGGAACCCCTAAACCTCCAACAAATGGAGGGCGAGCGTCCTCGCGAGCCGCGAGGGCTGAAAGCCTTGCGTATATTATACATTTAAAGAAATGGTGTAGCCGAAAGAGGGCGAAGCGCTCGAACGTTCTACTGACAAGGATTTTTTTGCGTCCCTCCCTATGCGGTCCTCTGGAGTGCGGCGGCTTGCCGCCGCTTTCATGCGTGGGGCTCGCCCCACGCACCAGCACTCGGGCACATATACGCGCCCCCCCTATAACCGTCCCCGCGCGGCGGCGAGCCGCCGCACTCCAGAGGTTGCGCCTTCTCGGCACATGCGCGAGGGCTTTCAGCACTCGAAAGTGCCAATCCCAAGTTAAAATACTATATCATCGTGTTTCGTAGGGCGTTGCCACGCTAATATGCGACAGGGCTTCGCCCTATTCCGGCTACATATTTACTTCAAATGCTCTAGACGACCAAGTAGACTGACTCGTGTTCTGTAAAACACAAATTTCACTATGACTTCGCCTTGTTGATTTTTGTCAGGATGTCGTCTGAATTCTTTGTCCATGAGAAGGAACGCCCTGATGCGTTCCATGCGCGGATGTCGTCCTCGGCGTTTTCCCGTTCGGGAACTTGGGTTCGTCGTGGCCTTCATTGGTTGGGTCGTCGGTTTGAATGGTAAGCCCCGCACGAATTCCCCCTGCAGGTGCCGAATTCGCCCGTTGCGGTTCTCGTTGGCGCCGCGTTCCTACGAATGGTAGGGGCGGACAGAGAAAGTATCTACCCTCGCCTGTTATTAACTCTTGCAAAAATGCGAAGAGATATGGCATATTGTTATCTTACCGAAAGGGTTGTTTATGGACGAGCCGAAACGCATCACGATACAGTACCGGGTTCCATATGCGGACACCGACCAGATGCGCGTGGTGTACTACGCGAATTACCTTGCGTACTTCGAGCGCGGGCGCAACGAGCTGCTGCGGCACGGCGGCACGACGTACCGCGATCTGGAGGCGATGGGCTACGCGCTGCCCGTGGCGGAGGCGCACGTGGACTACCACGCCCCGGCGGCGTATGATGACCTGCTCGACATCACCGCGTGGGTCGGGGGACTCAAGGGCGTGCGCCTGACCATCTGCTGCGAGGTGCGCCGCGACGGGCAGCTCCTCGCGGGCGGCTACACCGTCCACGCGCTGGTTAATTTGAAGACGCTCCGCCCCGCCCGCCCGACTGCGGAGTTGAAGGCGAAGCTGGGGCTTGCGGAATGTGGCGGGGTTTGATATGGTTGTTCCTAATCCATGGAGGAGAAAATGAAGGAAATTGTGTTTGAGGTGGTTCAGGAAGCGGACGGCGGTTTTTCTGCCGAAGCCTTGGGCTATGATATTTTCACGCAGGCGGAGTCATGGGAAGAATTGCGTGGCAACATCAAGGAAGCGACCGCCGGTTATTTTTATGACGCGCCTGTCAGCGCCATGATCCGCCTGCATTTTTCCCGCAGTGAGGTTTTTGCTTTGGCATGAAAATCCCGCGTGATCTTTCAGGAAACGACTTGATTAAGCGCCTGTGCCAGAACTGGGGCTATACGGTTGTTCACCGAGTGGGAAGCCATATCGTTTTGCAAACCGATACCCCAAGCCGTCAACGTATTGTTGTGCCGAGTCATCCCGTCTTGAAAGTGGGTACACTTCACAGCATCCTGCGTTCCGTTGCGCTGCACAAACAGACATCACGGGATGCCATTTTAACTGGCAACGGGTAGGAGGCCATTTCAAGCGAGGAGGTGCGTGTGCGTGACATCAAAAAGGGTTTGCTCTGCGTGTGCTGCCTGTCCGTGGCGGACGGCACGGCACTCCAGGGCATGAGGAGCATCACCTACGCGTTCCCCAGTGAGACCGTGCCGATTCAACACCATTAGCGCATTTCCCGAAAAAACAAATTGTTTCCTCGACAGTTTTCCGCACAGGTGCTATGCTTGTCCCTTCAATTCAGGAGGAATGAAAATGAGAATGATGCGGGGGTTGGTCGTGTGCGGTATCGTCGTCGGCATGGGGGGGGGGGCGTGGGCGTTCAGGCCGCCCACGGACACGCAGGGGGGGGGCGCGCTCAGCATCCCGGGTTTCCC
>WRML01000282.1 GCA_009777165.1 Kiritimatiellota bacterium | reverse complement strand
ATCCCGTTCAAGTGGGATATCCGCGACAACAAGGAGCGCAAGAAGCTCTTCCCGTACCCCACCGGCCAGCATGAACGCCTGGTCACGGACAACGACCCGGCGCGGAAATACGACTGGGCCGTGCTGCTGAACTTCACGACCCCGGAGGAGTCCACGATCCTGCTTGCGCCGCTGGCGAAAAGCGCGGGCGGGCGCGAGTCCTGCGGCGCGGCCGTCTTCGCCGACAAAGAGGACCCCGACTTCAAAAAGATACTCGCGGCCCTCCAGGTGTCGAAGCAGAAATTCGCCGAACGCCCGCAGTGGGGCCAGGAGGGGTGGAAGCCCAACCCGCAGTACATCCGCGAGATGAAACGCTTCGGTATCCTGCCCGAGTCATTCGATGTCGCCAAGGACCCCTTCGACCCCTTCGCCGCGGATCAGGCGTACTGGCGCTCCATGTGGTCCAAGGGGGGGGCGAACCCGTAACGGGCCGACTACACGTCTATCTTGATGATGCGTTTGATGAAGTACCAGCCGACCGTGATGAGCAGAATCATCCCGGCGACGCACATCATGCCGCTGTTGGACTTAAAGAAGGGGAGCATCATCTCGGGTTTGAGGAAGGTCATCACGCCGCCCAGGAACGCGGGCATCAGCGCCACGATGATACCTTGAAGCCGACCTTGCGCAGTCAACGTCCGCACGCGCCGCTCGATGCGCATGCGCTCGCGGATGGTGAGGCTGATCTTGTCGAAAATCTCGGTGAGGTTGCCGCCCGTGCGCCGCGCGATGTCAATGGCGGTAACGACGAGCGTGAGGTCGTCGCTGCCGACGCGCTGGTCGAGGCTTTGGAGCGCGTCGAAGAAGTTCATGCCCACGCGCATCTGCTGGAGCATCACGTCGAACTCCTGCGAGATGGGCTTCTCGCCGGCCTGCACGACGGTCTCGAACGCCTGGTTGATGCTGAAGCCCGCGCGCAGGGCGTTGCTCATGCTGTTGAGCGCGTCCACGAGCTGGAGGTTGAACTTCAGGCGGCGGCGCTCCTTCAACACCTGTACGAGCTTGGTGGGCAGCGAGAGTGCCGCCATGCCGACGATCAACCCTAACGCGAGTCCGATGGCGGTCGAGAGCGGTTTGTCCAGGTCGAAGAGCGGGATGACGCAGACGAGGAACGCCATCGCGGCCAGCGCCCAGCCGATCTCCGCGATGCGCCGTGCGGGGATGAACAGGAAGAGGTCCTCGAACTGCCGCGCGGTGGACTCGGACATGGAGTCCGCGTAGGATGTCGCGCCGGAGCCCATCGCGCGGATGACCGTGAACGCGATCCCCCCGAACGCCAGCCCCAGCAGCGCCGGGATAACCCAGGAAAGCAATACGAAATGAGTAGGCGACATCTTAGCTCCTTTCTAATCCTCAATGGGCTTGCCTGCGCAATAGGATGCGTACAGGTACTGCGGGTTTTCGAAATACATGCTGGAGTTGTAGTCGCTAATGCTCTCGCTGATCCACGATGTGTAGACCTGCCTGAGCGCGTCGGCGAGGGTGATGTGCTGCGCGTCTGCCACGGCGACAATCAGGCGTTTGTACACCTTGGCGATGTCGAAGTGCGTCGGCACGTTGTACTTGCAGGATGCCGCATTGTCAAAATCGCCGACGGCGATGCCGTGCTGTGCGATCAAGTCCGCCGCCGTGTGCTCGACAGGCTCGCAGTGAAACACATCCGCCAACGCCAGAAGCCTTTCGATTGCGGCATCCCCGAGTGCCTGCACGACTGCGCCTCGGCGGTTCTTCGTCTTCCGCCCGATCACCTCAATGACGGAGCAGACGAAAAACAAATCGTTCTCTCGCTGTGGTTCCCTGCCTGTCATTTTCCAACCTCGTAGCTTTCAAGGAAATTCAGGTGTTCCAATGCCCGCAGGTTGCAGAACGCCACCTGGTGCGTCGGGTGTTTGAATTTCGCCAACACCCAAAATTGTTCCCGCGTCAAAAGGCCCGCAATGTAATCCGCGACATAGTTCCACACTTGGTCGTTCGCCATTGCGCCGCTGACCACATCGTAACGGTGCGGTTTTCCGCTTCGGCATGCCACGATGAAATCCAGCCATTCCTCGGACATGGCGTCAAACGGCAAAACAGCCAGCGCATTGGGCTGGACGTATTCATACACGCTGACAATCGGCGACGGATACCGCCTTGCCCATCGCTCGGCCTGCGCTTGCAGTTCCGTGCAGTAGAAGCCCGGGCCGAAATCTTTCGGATGCGTCGAAACGCGTATCTCCGGGCGTTCGATCGCGCACAATCCTCCGTGGTAGATTTTCCCCAACGGGCTCATAGCGTCTCCCCCTGCTTGTTGGGGTCGAAGACGGAGGGGTCGATGTGCAGGCCGCGGCTCTGGAGATGCTCGTAGAACGTGGGCATCGCGCCCGTGGGCATGAATTTGCCGACGACCTTGCCTTGGTCGTTGATGCCGGTCTGCCTGTATTCGAAGATGTCCTGCATGACGACCTGCTGGCCCTCAAGCCCGACGACCTCGGTGACGTAGGTGACTTTGCGCGAGCCGTCGCTCAGGCGCGACTCATGCACAATCATATCAATGGCGGAGGCGATCTGCTCGCGGATGGCGCGGGAGGGCAGCTCCATCCCGGACATCAGCACCATGGTCTCGAGGCGCGAGATGACGTCGCGCGGGGAGTTGGCGTGGACGGTCGTGAGCGAGCCGTCGTGCCCGGTGTTCATGGCCTGAAGCATGTCGAGCGCCTCACCGCCGCGGCACTCGCCGACGATCACGCGGTCGGGGCGCATACGCAGGGAGTTGCGCACAAGGTCGCGGATGGTGACCGCGCCGCGGCCCTCGATGTTGGGGGGGCGGGCCTCGAGGCGGATGACGTGCGGCTGCACGAGGCGCAGCTCGGCCGCGTCCTCGATCGTGACGATGCGGTCCGTGGGGGGGATGAAGCCGCTCAGCACGTTGAGCAGGGTGGTCTTGCCCGAGCCGGTCCCCCCCGCCACGACGATGTTCTTGCGCATCAGCACGCACAGGCGCAGGAAGTCGGCGGCGTTGCGCGTCCAGGTGTTGAAGCCGATGAGGTCGTCCACGGTGAACGCGCGCTTGGCGAACTTGCGGATCGTGATGCACGGGCCGATGAGCGAGAGCGGCGAGATGATGGCGTTGACGCGCGAGCCGTCCGGCAGGCGGGCGTCCACGTAAGGCTGGCTCTCGTCAATGCGCCGGCCGATGGGCGAGACGATGCGCTCGATGACGCCGAGGACGGACTCGTCGTCCATGAACGTCTGGTTGGTCAGCTCGATGCGGCCGTTCCGTTCAACGTACACTTGGTTGGGGCCGTTGACCATGACCTCGGTGATACTGTCCTCCGCGAGGAAATCCTCGAGGGGACCCAGGCGCATGGCCTCGTCGTAAATCTCTTTCTCCAGGCGCGTGGGGTCAATGGTCTTGGGGAGGGTCTGCTTACGCTGAACCTCAACGATGATGGAGCGGATGGTGTCCCGCGCTTTTGTCTGGAGCTCCTCCATGCCGACGCGCGAGGCGGTCATGCGCTTGAGGTCCATGCGCTGGATGAGCTCGGAGTGGATCTGCGTCTTGACCGTCCGCATGAGGACGGCCATGGGGTCGCGTACGTAGGGCTGTTCGGGGGAGGGGGCCGGCGGCGCCGCTGGGGGGGGGGGGTTGGGAACGCCGGGGGGGGGGGGGGGGGGAGGGGTGGG
>WRML01000281.1 GCA_009777165.1 Kiritimatiellota bacterium | reverse complement strand
TAAACGCATACAACAAATTCGGCGAATGGAAACATAAGCAACGCCAGCGCAACCCGAACCGCTCACGATATTACTCAAACCACCACATCCATTTTATTTAGTTAGACATCATTTGTCCACTCCCGTCGGCGTGTCTCAAGTAGTGCCCGATAATCTCACCCTTGGTCATCCGGCTATTCTTCCAAAATGCGTCGGCGTCTGCTTGTTCAGCCGCAGTCAACGCAGGAATGGTTTTTGTTGGCTCAGGGGTTTCTTCTGCACGAATCAGAAGGTTAAGCATAAGGCAACAAAGACACGCAACCATGCAGTTGTTGCTGGTGCGTTGAAAGCCTTGCGATAACGTGTTCATGGGTTCGTAAAACATAATCCTGTCTCTCCTGTTAATCCTGTTAAAAAAAACTCCGTACCTCTGTATCTCTGCGAGAAAAAAATCAGATGGCGGCAAGCGCTTGTTCAATATCCGCGATGATATCCTCCGCATGCTCTTGGACATTGTATTCTCATAAAGCCTTTTTCAAAAACGGTTCTCGGATACAGTTTAATTGAACAGTTTGCCGATTTCATCGGCGCATAGCGTGTCGAAATCATCGGGGACAGAACCTGTCATGAACCCTGTCCGTTTGGTTGCGGCTGGGGGTACCGTACGGGATTGCGGCGGATTGACTTGGACGAATTGCACGAAATCCGTACCTGCATTGAAAAGCATGAATGCCGCCCCATTCGCGACATCTTTCAATATCTCAGGAAAACGCGCGATAGCCTCGGCGGGATTGCATGCCGTTGATGGCACTAATGTTTGTGTTTGCATCACCATGGTTTTATCCTCCGTTTGTTAAAAGGTTAGCAGATTCGCGTGTGGTGTCAACTGCAATACCTTTTTTACAGGTCGCGTAACGCTTGCTCCAAGTCCGCGATGATATCCTCCGCATGCTCGATGCCGATCGAAAGGCGCACGGACTCCGGCGTGATCCCGATTGCGGCGAGCTGCTCGTCCGTCAGCTGGCGGTGCGTCGAGCTTGCGGGGTGCAGCACGCTGCTCCGCACGTCCGCCACATGCACGACGATGGCCACGAGCTTGAGGCTGTCCATGAACTTCACCGCCGCCGCGCGCCCCCCCCTGATGCCGCACGAGATCACGCCGCACGTGCCGCGCGGCAGGTACTTCCTCACGAGTGCGGCATCCTTGGAGGAGGCCAGCCCGGGGTAGTTGACCCATGCGATTGCGGGGTGCTTCTCCAGAAACGCCGCGACCGCCTCCGCATTGCGGCAATGACGCTCCATGCGCAGGTGGAGCGTCTCCATACCGAGGTTGGTCAGAAACGCGTTCATCGGCGCGGGCGCGGCCCCGATGTCGCGCAGGAACTGCACACGCGCCTTCACGATGAACGCGGCGGCCCCGAACGCTTCCGTATAGACCAGCCCGTGGTAGGAGGGGTCCGGCTCGGTGAACTCCGGGAACTTGTCGCTGGCTTTCCAGTCGAAACGCCCACTGTCCACCACGGCCCCCCCGAGCGCGACGGCATGGCCGTCCAGATATTTCGAGGTCGAATGAATCACGATGTCCGCGCCGAAATCGAACGGACGGCAGAGGACAGGGGTGGGGAACGTGTTGTCCACGATCAGCGGCACGGCGTTCGCGTGGGCGACCTTCGCGAACGTCTCGATGTCCAGCACATCCAGCGCGGGGTTCGCGACCGTCTCGCCGAACACGGCCTTGGTGTTCGGGCGGAACGCGGCCTGAAGGTCCGCCTCCGTCGCGTCGGGGCGGACAAACGTCACCTCGATGCCGAGCTTCTTCAGCGTCACGTTGAACAGGTTCACGGTTCCGCCGTAGATGGACGCGGCGGAGACGAAATGGTCGCCGGCCCGGCACAGCGTGAGCAGGGTGGCGGTTGTCGCCGCCTGGCCCGACGACGTGAGCATCGCCCCGACGCCCCCTTCCAGTGCGGCGAGCTTCTTCTCCACGACCTCCGCCGACGGGTTACTCAGACGCGTGTAGAAATGCCCTGCGGCCTTCAGGTCAAACAGATCACCCACGTGCTCACTGCTATCGTACTTAAACGTCGTGCTCTGGAAAACCGGCATGACGCGCGGCTCGCCGTTTTTCGGTTCCCAACCGCCCTGGACGCAAAGTGTGTCAAGATGACCGCTCTTCATTGTGTGTTCTCTCCTCCTCTGAGTTTGCGATAAGAAGAAAGACAGTTTACCTGAACCCGCAGGTTTTGAAAAGACACAAGTGCTTGAATCGAGTGGAAATCGAGTGGGACGTTTTTTGCGCACCCCATCCCCATTACTCCGCCTCCTCGTAGGTCAAGCGGTGGAAGAGCTCCCACACGGTGTCGGTGAGGTAAAAGAAGGGCGAGCCGTCCTCGCGCATGAGGAAGCGGTGGTTGGGGCTGACAACAATCCGAAGGGGGTTCCTGGGGACCAGGCCTTGGGCCTGAACGGCGACACCGCACAGCAGGACGCAAACGCGAATGACGAATTGAACACGCATGGCATTTTCTCTTTATTTTGAAGACGGGAAGCGTATAGCGGAATCCCAGCGGGGTGTACAGCCCATTCCCCGCCATTTGCGATTTCAAAAATAAATCAAAATAATTGTTGTATTGGTTACAATTTTTTAGTAACCTCATGTCAATCACTCATAAGGGGGGAAAGCAGATGGGAAAACGAGATGTGGCATTGACCGATGTATTCGCATGGAAGGCACCCTCATTATGGTTGTGGCAGGGCATCCCCGCCTTCACGAACACTCAACGGAAGACCACATGATGAATGCTGAAATAGTACAGTTGCTCGTATCCCATGGGATACGAGCGTCGCTGCAACGGATCGCAGTGATGACCTACCTCCTCAAGAACCAACGCCACCCCACGGCCGAGATGGTGTACTCCGCGCTCCACCCGAAATTCCCTACGCTCTCCCGCAGCACGGTGTATCAGGCACTGGATCTGTTCTGCGAAAAAGGTGCGGCCCAGAAGATTGTCATGGGCGAGGGCGAAATGCGGTTCGAGGCGGACATCTCCATCCATGGGCATTTCCTCTGCCGGAAGTGCAGCACCATCTTCAACTTCTTCTACCCGGGAGACACCGAACTCCCGGCCGCGCCCAAGGACTTCCACGTTGAGCATCGGTATCTTTACTACCAAGGCATCTGCCCGTCTTGCGCGACGTAGCGCCCGGGGGTGTACGTATGGAGGGGGCTTGCGGAACAATCACCCCTGCCGATGGCACGATGTGTCAACGCTAAGTTAAATGACGACAGAAACAAGAAGCGAAGCGCATCCCCGTCATTTCATGTTCCGCAACTGGTTGTAGAACACCTCGACCTGTTGTTGGGACAGCGTGAAGTCGGTGCTTTTGCCAGCCTCGTTCGTGATCGAGATCTCCATGTTTTTGGTGTTACCCTCGCGGATACTTTTGATGACGAAATTCCCGTTCGCGTCCTTGTAGACCTGCTTACGTTCCTCGACGGTACCGGGGCGCTTCATTTCCGTGAGCGTGGTCTTCAGCTTCTCGACGAGGTCATCTTTATCGGCCCACGGGATGGATGTCCGCGCGATGTCCTCGTCGCGCTGGTCCTTGTTGATCGGTGCGTGTTTGAAGGTGATGCTCTCCTTCCCATCCACGGAGGCTTTGGTCATCTTCATGATGACGGTGACGGTTTTCTCGCGGACTTCGGGCTGCATCATGCCGCCGCCACGCCCACCGCCACCCCGGCCGCCACCCCCCCCCCCCCGCTGGGCGGGGTCCCCCACCCCCCGAGTCCAACGCATGGCCTGCGCGGCCGGGGC
>WRML01000280.1 GCA_009777165.1 Kiritimatiellota bacterium | reverse complement strand
ACTGCGTCAAGACCCACAAAAGGAAATCCGGCCTCACATCCCCCCTGTCAAAACTCATGTTCGATTGCCTGCTCGACTGCGAAAAATTAATCCCGGTGCTGAGGAATACTGAAAATTGATTTCCGTGGACGTTCGCCCCCACCTCTTGACACACGTCTACGCCTGTGCTAAACTAAAATCACTCGTTCATGTAAAAAGCGTTTTGCTGGCGGGTTGCCGGCATCGCGTTGGTTATAGGCGAACGGGTAACAAGAAAGAGGGAGGTTACAGGAATATGATGAGGAAATCATCAATCATCGTCGGTTGCGGTGTCACCGCCGCAAGTCTTTTCTTCGCGGTCGTCCCGTTACACGCGCAGGACGCGGCAAAGCCTTACGTCGCACGCTGGGCGATCACCCTCCCGGGTGGGGGGGCCGGATGGCTCGGCGTCGAGCAGAAACAGGACGGTCAGCTGTCCGGCAGCTTCCTGTGGGGGGGCGGCAGCCCGTTCGGGTTCGAGACGACAGCCGTCAAGGACGGCCAGCTGGTGCTCACACGCACACACAAGATCAAGCGTGACGGCCAGGATGTGAAACAGATCGAGACCTTCACCGCCGTCGCGGACGGGGACGCGCTGTCGGTCGTGGTGCGTAAGAACGAGGAGGACGGAAAGGAGGTCAGCAAGGTGGAGTTCAGCGGGAAGAAAATCCCCGACCTGCCGCCGCCGCCGGACTTGTCGAAGATCAGGTTCGGGGCCCCCGTCAAGCTGGTTGACAACGGCATGGCGACGTTCGACGGCACATGGGAGGTCATGAACAAGGGCGCGTTCAACGGCTGGAGCCTGAAGGAGGGCGTCCTGTCCAACCGCGTGATCGGCGAGGACGGCAAGAACAAGCACGGCACCAATCTCAAGACCGTCTCCAACGCCTTCGAGGACTTCCGGCTCACGACCGAGGTCAACATGGCCAAGGACGGCAACAGTGGCATCTACCTGCGCGGCATCTACGAGATCCAGATGGCGGACACCCACGGCAAGGGTGTGGACTGCCACAACATGGGCGCGCTCTATGGGCGCATCACCCCGACCGTTGCGGCGGAAAAACCCGCTGGGGAATGGCAGACCGTTGACATCACGCTCTGCGACCGCCATGTGACCGTCATCCTCAACGGGCAGAAAATCATTGACAACCAGCCCGTGCTGGGCTGTACGGGCGGCGCGATCACCTCCGATGAGTTCGTCCCTGGCCCGATTTACCTGCAAGGCGACCACACCGACGTCAGCTACCGCAACATGGTCCTGACACCGATCGTCAAGTAACGATTGGCGACTAGCCCTGTAAGGGCGGTATCTTGGAGGGCAAACGTCCTCGTGAGCGACCGCTCCTACAGGGCTTATAGTGAATTCAGTTGAAATATGAGCCATTCGCCGTAAACGATTTCTTGGAAAGCCTTGTTGATGGCACTTGCAAGCGATTGACAGCGGTGCATGATTTCCCTGAGTTTCACCTTGAGCCGCGCCCAGAACTTCCCCGCCGGGTTGAGGTCGGGCGAGTCAGGCGGGAGGAATAACACCGCGCAGCCGTGTTCCGCCGCCATCGCACGAAGACGCGCCTTACGGTGGAACGTGGTGTTGTCCATCACCACGACATGTCCCTCCCCCAGGCGGGGAAGCAGTATCCTGCCAAATCATGCCTAGAACAGGCCCGTATCCATCGTGCTGGCGTAGCGCATGGGCACCATGACCTGGCTGTATCGCCGGCACGCGACCATATCCATGCGCTCAAACTTCCTTCCGCTGACCCACCCGGGCACCGCAACCCCGGCCGGCGACCACGCACGCGGGCGGTGGAGGAAAACCTCTATCCCTGTCTCGTCCACATACGCGAGCTTTTCTGGCGCGATGCCGACGAGGGCTGCGAGGAAGGTTTTGCGTTGTTTTCCGTCGCGCTCCCTGAAGGCGGTTTTTTTTCAGGGTGTAACCGTGCCGCCGCCACGCGTAGCAAACGGCAGAACGCGAGTACCCGAGTTTCGCGGCGATTTCGCACTCGTAGACGTCGGGGGCCTTACGGATGATCGCGTGAAGCCGCGCGGGCTTGATTTTCCTGGGTTGCCCGGCGCGTTTGCGGGGCGCAAGCCCTTCGCCGCTGCTTCTGCGCGCCAGCCAGTCCGCATGGCTCAATTTATAATTGAATTATCTATAAGCCTCCGTTTTTTTCTCACACAAAGGCACAAAGGTCACAAAGGTTTTTTATCAAACAAATCCTCTGAATCCTGTAATCCTGTCAAAAAAAAATCCTGTGAATCCTGTCAAACAATCATCCGTTTCGTTGCCACGACGTAATAGTCGTGCGAAAAGCGGTTGACCAGCGGAATCCGCGTGAGGATTTGATTTGCCAGAAAGATCGGCCACTTCGGCAGGTAGTTCTCCGGCAACCAGCCTTGCCAGCCGATCTTGTCTATCGTGAAACCACCCCCCGTGATTGCCTCCTCCAGTGTCCGGCGCGTCACGACCTCGTCCTCACGCGTCACCAGCTTCATCCACGTCGCGAGCTTCTCCGCAAACGCAAACCTGTTCACCGCGCGGAACATGAAGATTTTCCCGTGCGGCCGCAAAACGCGCGCGCACTCTTTCAACAACGGCACCTTTTCCGGTACATGCTCGATCACCGCATACAGCAGGAGCGCGTCGAACGATGCGTCATCAAACGGCAGCTTGTCTGGCTCGCTCCACTTGAACGGGATTCCCCGAAGCCGCATCAGCATCTCGATGAATTCGGAATGCCCGCGCGAGTTCAGGTCGCAGGCGCTCATCCGAAAAAACTTCGCCGCGTCCGCCGTCGGGAGACCAAACCCACATCCGACGTCCAGCACCTCTGCCCCGCGTGGGATATACTGCAGCATCGAGGCGATGTCGCGCCGCTGTTCCACCCCGTAGGCCGTCTCGTCCAGCCGCACGACCCCCTCGTAACCCTGAATAATTGATAGACCCATCAGACCCGCTCCTTTCCCTCAAAACAGTGGTTTTAGTCGTCCCGTTGAATGTCAGGGAATCTGGCGTGATCCCATACCCTCAAATCAGACATCGCCACAGGACGCGTGCAATCGGAATCCCTGTCATGAATGAGCAAGCGGTTTTTTTTCCCATCCGTCTCTCGGTTGTCAAGAAAGCCCTGCGGGGCATCGGCGGAAGCAACCACTTTCCCGTCCACGGTGAAAAGGAGCACCTTTCCCCGTGCGTCAGGAAAATCAACCCCGTCGCGTTTCCAGATGAACGCGTAATGGTGCCACCCGTCAGGGGTGTCCCCCAGCAGTCTCGTCTCCGCAACGGTTGAGACTGCGCCAAACGGATGTGTCCCCGCAGACCCAACCCCGTGTATCCTTCCGGTCAGCCCCCCCTTCCCGATACCATCATTCCCGGCGAACCCAAAGGCAAAGGAGTTGTAATAATTCAGCTCCGGGCAATCAACGTTGAAAAACCACGGCTGCCCACCGCCATGACTGAACCGCTGGTGCGGCTGCGGAATCTTCGCCCAGAACTCGACGGTGCCTTCAGGCATCGTGTACGGCACAAACGGCAGGTCAATGATGACCTTTGCCGCTTCCGTGTCGAGCAGCATGGCGTTACTCCCGTCCCGCCCCTCGATGATGCGGACGTTCCTTGCCTCCAGACGCGCGTCGAACAGCCCGAGGTCCTCGCTGTCCGAATCCAGCAGGGCGTGGAGCAGCAAGCCCGGCTCATTCATCACCTGCCCCCCCCCGCGTTGCGTCGAGAACTGCACCGACTTGATCTGCGCGAAGTCCAGGCGCACGTCGTTGAAAATCGTCTTGATCTCCAGCGACGCG
>WRML01000279.1 GCA_009777165.1 Kiritimatiellota bacterium | reverse complement strand
CCACCGGACGCATTGCCTGGACTTCGCGCCGATCCACGCGAAAAGGTCTTCCTTGGAGTCAATGGGCGTGATCTGCCGTGTGTCGCGGTCGTGGTCGAAGAGGCGGGTTCTCCCTATTTTCCTCGGGAAGCCAAGGAAGCGCGTGTGGCACTCCTCCACGAGGTCGAGGACTTTGCGCGGGATTTCGATGTCCTTTTTTTTCTCGCCCTCAATCCCCCTGTCCGTGTACTCGGTGTTGGCGAACGGTTTTTTGTTGGCCTCCCTCGCCTCCGCGATGGCAATCTCCTCGTCGGCCTGCGCAGCCTGGTCGGGCGTGATGATTTTGGCCCCGGCAATTTTTTCCCGGAAGCGTTCGGGGGTGCCGCCCTCCTTATCGCGCCAATCGGTGACATCCCCCTTCGGGAGCGCGGACACGCAGATGAGCTTGAGTTCCTTGGCGTGATGGGCGATGTTCTTCAAAACGGTGTAGGCGTGGGCTTTGCCCTCGTCGTCGTTGTCGCGGCAGACGGTGACGCTTTTGCCTGTGAAAAACGCATTGTACTCGGTGCGCCACTTCTTTGCTCCGGCGGCGTTGGTGGTGGCGGGGATACCCCATTTCCTCAAGGTCTCCGCGTCTTTCTCGCCCTCGACGACGACAACCCACGGCGAGCCCACCCACTCTTGGAGATTGTAGAGTATGGGCGTGACCTTGCCCAGTCCCCACCCTGCGGGCGTGCGCTGCAGAAACTCCTTCTTCTTGGTCGGGTGGGACATCCTGACGGTGATGTGGACGGTGTTGCCGTTGAGGTCGTTGTAATAGTATTTCTCGGCTTCCGCGTAGCCTTCGGAAATCAACTGTTTGTGGCGCGTCTCGTCAGGCTCAACCCTGCGGGTCATGTGCTTGGGTTTGAGGTTGAGCCACCCGCCGAGGAACTCCTGCGCCTGTTGGACGGTCGAGTCGCTGATTGCCGAGAACTTCGCAATCTGGCAGAGCTGGATGATGCCGCCGCCCACCTTTGCGGCATGGTCGTACCATCCCTTTTCGGAGACCGAGACGGACGTGGGGTTCTTGCCGCCGCGCCACACGGCGGCGCAACGCCCGTCCTTGCCGACGGGGATGCCGAGCACCAGCCGGATGAAATCCGCGCATGACCCGGCCCGGTTTATCTCGTCGAAGGAATAGAAGTTCATGGCTTGGGATCGTGGGCAAGCAGTTGCATGACGGTACTCTTGTGGCGGAGCGTGCGGATCGCGTCGTGCAACGCGCGGGGCTCGCCGATGACGACGCACGCTTTCCTCGCCCGCGTGACGGCGGTGTATGCCATCGGGCGGTCAAGGAGCGTGGCCTGGTCGCGGCAGAGGCAGACGAAGAGGACTTTCCTGTACTGGCTGCCCTGCGCCTTGTGGACGGTGAGCGCGTAGGCAAGCTGGAGATGCCTGCGGTATTCCTTCTTCATCAAGACCTCCGAAACGTACCTCGGGTTTTCGGGGGTCGAGCGCACCCAGTCGATGACAGGGTAGTCAAGGGTTATCCACACGCCCCCGCTGTGGTCTATGGTTTTGACCGTCCCTGTCGTGCCGTTCCAGATGTCAATGTCCGGGAGGTTCTTGGTGCAGATGATACGGTCGCCGCTGGCGATGGCTTCACCGGACGGGTTGACGGTTGCCTTGATGTCGGCGTTCAGGGATTCGACGCTGGCTTTCTGCGTGTCGCCCTCTCCGTTACGGCAGCAGAGGATGATGTCTTGCGAGAAATCAATCTCCCCGTTACGGACAAGGCGGAGGGCGGCGTTGTGCGTGGCCTCCGCATCCCCGGTCGCGCGCACATCCCACGTCTCGCCGTCCGTCCTCTCGTGTCGGCAGGGGATGCCCCCATTGCGGATTGCGGCCGCGGCTTTGAATATCGCCTCCGTGTTGCGGTAGCAGGTCGTGAGCGTCGCGACGCTGGACGGCTGGAGCGCGATAAGGTCGTGGAAGGGCTGCCCCGCGCCGACGGGCGGGAGTTGCGCCTCGTCCCCGACAAGGATGAGGCGGCCGGGGTTGCGCCTGACGATTTCCGCCATGATGTCCGACGAGACCATCGAGGCCTCGTCAATGATGACGGCACTCCCTTTGAGTGTCCTGAGCGTGAAGCCGGACTCGCCTTTGTAGTCGAGGAGCCTGTGGATGGTGGAGGCGTGGTGCCCTGTGGCTTCCTTCAGGCGTGCGGCGGCTTTCCCCGCGAACGCGCAGAGGCAGACGGCCACGTTCTCGCGTTTGAGGCGTTGCACGATCTCCCTGATGATGGTTGTCTTCCCGCACCCCGCGCCGCCGTTGACGATTGAGAGGCGGTGTGCGGTTGCGTGGCGGACGGCGGCGAGTTGGGAAGGGTCGAGCGGAAGGGTGGGCTGGAACGGCTTGGGGGGCAGGGGGCATTGGGGATGCCGCGCGAAGTCCCAGATTGCGGACTCGTTGAGGAAATCTCTCGGGAGCGCGATCTTCTTGCTGTCGTGAAAGGCGACGAGCTCCTGCCTGTTGAACATATCGGCGACGTGCCGGGTCAGGACTGCGAGGGGTACCCGCGTGTGCTGCATCACTTTGTCGCGCAACGCCCACCAGTCAACGGCGGTGGGGCCGTCGGCAAGCTGCCCCATGAAGTACATGACGGCGGCGGATAGGCGGCGGGGGTCGTGGTCGGTGATGCCGAAGCGGAGGCGCACCGAAGCGTCAACGTCACGGAACGAGTGGTTGGGGAGGTCTGCGAGCGCGTAGCAGTTCGCCTGGACGACGGAGGCGGTCGAGGCTTTCCATTTCCCGTAGGCTTTCTCGGAGAGGTTGCGTGTGCATCCGGCGGAGATGAGCCAGGCGATTGCGTCCGACTTTTCCTTTTCAAGGGCGAGATGGCCTATCGTCTTGCGGAGCGTGTCGAGCAGTTTGCCGTGGAGTTTCGGGACTTGCCCCGGCCCGATGTCCCGCCACCCCTCCCCGCAGGTCTCCCATATCGCCTGTTCCGTCTGCGGGCCGATGCCCCTGGTGAGCTCACAGGCGTAGCGGAGCATCGCGCGGGGGTCGGCGGGGAGGTCGTGCCAGATTTCCTTGAAGCGGAACTCCGCATTCCCCTGATACTCCCCCCACGCGCCGCGCATCGCCAGTTTCTCGCCCGCGTTCGGAATCCAAGGCATCGTGCCTTTGCACACGCCGATGCCGCACGACAGGATGACGAAATGGCTTGCGCCTGTTTCTCCGTTGCGCGGGTAGAGGACTCGCTCGACAGTTGTGGAGATGGTTTGCATTTCAGTTCTCGGCGGCCAGGGACTCGGCGCGTTGCTGGAGGAGCTTGAGGGCGATTGCGCCCGCATACTCCGGGCGTTCGGCGAAGATGACCTGGCAGCCCATGAGCGTGAGTTCGGCGATGCGCTTCACGACAAACGCGGGCGACAGCCTTGGGTGGTTGTGCGCTGGCGCGGACACCTGCCCGTCCAGCACCTGAAAGCAGACGGACGAGAAAACGCCCTCGACGATAATCGGGAACGCGGGGAACTGCGCTTCCTTCGCGCGATAGACCTCTTTGCAGAAACGCGCCCAGCCGCTGGAGATTGTGCCGAGAAAATCGCCCAGCGTCTTGCGCTCGATTGCGAAACAGGCATCCCCGTCCAGTGCGTAGTCGCCCGTGCGGAGCGTCCCGGTGCGGACGTTCGCGAAGGCGGCGTCGAAACCCCACGGGGTCTGCTCGCGGGTGTCTATCACGATGTTGATGATGTCGCTCATAGGAGAATTGCCCGTGATGAGTGGCGGGTGACTGTAAAACACCCGCCACTCCCCATGGGGCACTGTCCGCTATCCCTTCTCGAACGGGGTTCCCGCCG
>WRML01000278.1 GCA_009777165.1 Kiritimatiellota bacterium | reverse complement strand
CACTACGCGTACACGGAGGCGTTGTCGGACGCGCAGTATGAGCGCTCGTTCCAGAGGGGGGGGCAGTTGTGCATGGCGGAGTATCAGCAGGGGGGGCTGTGGAAGGAGACGGTGCTGCTGGAGTCCAAGGAGGGCATCATCCGCGACGTGGACGTGGACTTCGACGCGCGGCGCGTGCTGTTCTCATGGAAGAAGTCGGACCGCGAGGATGACTACAGCCTCTACGAGGTCCCGATCGTCAACGGTGTCCCGGACGTGTCGCAGATCCGCCAGCTGACAGACGGGCTGGGCATCGCGGACTATGAGGGGTGCTACCTTCCGGACGGGAGCATCATGTTCATCTCGACGCGCTGCCAGCAGATCGTGGACTGCTATTACACGGAGGTGAGCAACATCTACCGCTGCGACGCGGACGGCAAGAACATCCTGCGCCTGGGCTTCGACCAGGTGCATGTCAACTACCCGACCGTCACGTGGGACAACCGCGTCCTCTACACGCGCTGGGAGTACAACGACCGCTCGCAGATGTACCCTCAGCCGCTCTTCCAGATGATGCCGGACGGCACGGCGCAGTCCGCGGTGTACGGCGAGAACGCGTGGTTCCCGACCTCCATCGTCCACGCCCGCGCGGTCCCCGGCTCGCAGAACATTTTTGCCGTCGCCACGGGGCACCACTCGCGCCAGCCGGGCGAGCTAATCTACATCGAGCCCGGCAAGGGACGGCAGGAGACCGAGGGCATCACCATCGTCGCGCCCGTGCGCGAGCCGCCGGAGAAACGCCCCATCGTCATTGACGCCTACGGGCAGGACGGGGCACTCTTCCTCTACCCCTACCCCCTTGACGAGAAGCAACTGCTCGTGACCCACAACCCCATCGGCTGGAACTACCAGCGGAGCGGCAACCGCAGCCAAGACCGCATGAAAGGCTTCGGGCTGTACTGGATGGACATTGACGGCAACCGCGAGCTTATCACGTCGCGCATGGCGCTGTCGGTCGGGCGGGTCGTGCCGCTCGCGCCGCGCAAGCGCCCGCCCGAGCGCCCCTCCGCCGTGGACTACACGAAGCGCGACGGCACGTTCTACGTGCAGGACGTGTACGTCGGCGAGGCGATGGAGGGCGTGCCGCGCGGCACGGTCAAGACCCTGCGCGTGGTCGAGCTAGACTACCGCATCGCGGGCATCGGCAACAACGGCAACAGCGGTCCTGGCGGCGCGGCGGACATCAGCACCCCCGTCGCCATCGGCAACGGCGCGTGGGACCCCAAGATCCTCGTCGGCGACGCGAGGGTCCACCCCGACGGCTCCGTCTTCTTCACCACCGACGCGCGCCGCCCCGTGTACTTCATCCTGCTCGACGCCAAAGGGCGCATGGTGCAGACCATGCGCAGTTGGACGACCCTCCAGCCCGGCGAGAACGCCTCCTGCGTCGGCTGCCACGAGCCAAAAAACAGCGTCCCGCTCGCCACCGCCCGCCCGACCCAGGCGCTCGCCGCCGGCGCCCAGCGGCTTACGCCCATTTGGACACCGTCGTATCAGGAGCTTCTGAACAAAGAGACCCGCACGGGGATTCTCCCGAACCCGCGCACCGGCTTCAGCTTCCTCAAAGACATCCAGCCCATCCTCGACCGCAACTGCATAACGTGTCATGATGGAAAAGACATCAAATCGAAAAGTGAAGATGTCCAGAAGTCTATTGCAAAACTTCTCAACTCCTCAACTTCTCAACTTCTCAACTTATTAGGCACGGCAGTGCCTGACCTCCACGCCAAACGCAACTGGACGCAATCGTACCTGTCGCTCACCCACGCGAAGCCGGACATGAAAGACCCGGACAGGCGGTTCAGGGGGGACCCCAACCACAAGACGCTCAACTGGGTGTCCGCCGCGTCCGCGCCGCCGATCCAGAAGCCCCTGACCGTCGGCTCGAACACGAGCGCGATCTTCAAGCGGCTGGACGACAAGCACTGCGAGACCATCAAGCCCGAAGAGATCGCCGTGCTTGCGGCGTGGGTGGACCTTGCCGTCCCGTTCTGCGGCGACTACGTCGAGGCGAACACCTGGAACGACGAAGAGATGGCAAAGCACGAGCGTTACAAAGCCAAGCGCGACCGCGCCGACGCCGAGGACGCCGCCACGCTCAAAGCACTGGGGAAGAAATAACCCCCTTTTAAAAGGGAGTGCCGTCGTATCCGGCGGTGGGGTTTGTTTTCGGCGGCAGACGCATACAGTCAGGTTAGGGCGTGTTAACACAAAAGGCTGAAAGCCCTGCGCACGCGAGAGGGGACCTAAGGGACCTATGGGACGCAGGGAGGGAATGCCCTCGTCCCTTAGGTCCCTTGTGTCCCCCCTAGCGTACATGGGGACCTAGAGGACGAAAGGGCATTCTCCCCTGCGTCTCCTAGGTCCCTTAGGTCCCCCCTAGCGTACAAAAGGCTTTCAGCCTTAATTGGGCGAATGCAATCCACCCCTACAGCGGCTTGCGAGGACATTCGCCCTTGTCGACTTTCAGCCTTTTGTGTCAACTCGCCCTAACCACGCGTAACGAAAAGAATCTGCGGGCATCTTGTCATATCTGCGTCATCTACGTGCGGAACAGAATGCCGAAACAAAGGTGTCGCACCGTCGATTCAGAAATTCAGAAAAATTTTTCAGAAAAATTTGCAGAAATGGGATTGACAACTCCATCGGGCATATGGTATAAATTTTGCCTTTATTTCAACTCATACCAGTTTTGGAATGAGTTGTTTTGTTAAAGGGTTTGTCAAAAACGGAATGTTGCGCGCCCGGCAGCGGTTCCCGTCAACTAAAGGGCAGAAGGAAGCGTGTCAGGATGAGTATCAGAAGCATGATGAAGGTAATCGCAGCAACCGCCCTCTTCGGGGCGACAGGCGCGTTCGCGCAATTCGCAGGGGGCAACGGCCAGCCGGGCAATCCGTACCAAATCACGGACTGGCTCCAGTTGGCGGAGATCAACAATGGTTATCTGGACAAGCATTTCATCCTGATGAACGACCTGAACCCGGACATGGGCGGGTATTCGGTGGGCACCAACGGCTACACCGCGACGCATGACCTCGCCGTGGGTTGGTACCCGCTGGGGCCCACAGGCTCCCCGTTCACGGGTAGCTTCGACGGCGACGGGTACACGATCAACGGCCTCTGGAGTTGGAGGGGATATTCGGAAGTGGGCCTGTTCGGGGTTTTGGGTTCCGGCGCGGAGGTGCGCAATGTGACGGTTGACCTTGATTCAAAAGGCCTGATTGGGACGGCCCCCGACAGCCAAGTGGGCGGCATTGCCGGGAGAGCGGCTTACGCGACCCTCGGGAATGTCACGGTCCGGGGCGGTTCCGTTGAAGCCGACCTGCATGCCGGCGGCATCGTGGGCAACGCCATCAACACCACCTTTGAGGGCGCGATCAGCAACCTGTGCGCCTCGGTGACGGGCCTCTCGGGAAGCGGATCGGCCTTCCCCCACGCGGGCGGCATCGCGGGGTTTGCGAGCGGATTGGATTTCGTGGGCGCGACGCTGGTCAACACGGCCGAGGTCATCGGGGTGGAGTATGTCGGCGGCATCTTCGGCAGGTTGTGCGACGCCAACACCGACGGAACCGGCGCGACGCTTGTGAACGCGGGCGGCGTCATGGGCGACGGCGGCAATGTCGGCGGCGTGATCGGCTATATGGATTCGGGCGCCTCCATCGGGAGCGGCGCGACGCTTGAAAACTCGGGCGAGGTCAGCGGCGGCGGCAGCTTTGTCGGCGGCGTGATCGGCCGGTTTTACAACGGCACAATCCAAAACGGGGCGCTTTTGCATAATTCGGGCCCCGTTTCCGGCAGTGTCGAATACGCCGGCGGCG
>WRML01000277.1 GCA_009777165.1 Kiritimatiellota bacterium | reverse complement strand
CGCACTCCAGAGGACCGCATAGGGCCGCGAAAAAAAATCCTTGTCATTGGCACTTTCGAGGGCTGAACGCCCAACCAGCATTCGCAGAGCAACTGCCATCGCCCGTTCAAGGCAATGTGTACCAATCCCACGAAAATGCTAGAACTCGGCAACGCCACGCCCACCATGGCCATGATGTCCTTTACGGGGGGGAGATTTCACGGGGCTGGAAATGACGTTCGCCACGGCCTCCTCCGCTTTTACGCCAACGGGTCGTTGGCACGCATGCGTGTGACGGTATCGTGGAGCGCAATCACGGGGTCGCCCCCGAAATCCGAACCGAGGGTTTCTTTTAATCTTACGACACTATAGCCTTGGGAAGTTTCCGCATATTTTTTCCGCCATGCGTCGTAGGCTTCCGTCTCGCAATCCAAGGGGGTCTTGATGCGTATCGTCTCCGCTTTCATGCGGTATGGTTTCGGGGTGAGTCGCGCACGGTAGCAGTTTTGCTTCCGGCTTAGGATGCGGTAGAGGGGGTCAACGCTCAGGGAACGCATGACATTCTCAAAGTTTCTTGTTTGCGGGTCGAAGTAGGTCTTGCCAATGATGCGGATTCCCGCGCACGTCTCGTAGATTCGGAACGAGGTGCCGAGCTCTGGATGACGGGCGACGCACGCCTTGAATCTGGCGACGATTTTTTCTTTGGGGTCTTTTTTCGCACGAAACAAATCCAGGAATGAGGAGGGGGGGCGGTCAATGTCCAAGATGGTATATTCGGTCGTATTCAGTACCCGTGCGCCATAGCGGTTGATGGTGATGATGTTGCGCGGGTCGATGTCTTGGTCAATCTTCTCCTTGATGACAACCTCGTAGGATTCACGGGCTCGCCTCGGGTTATTGATTCGCTCTTCGAGGGATTGGGCGATGCGTTTGGCGTTGAGTGACGCATCTTCTTTCGAGACATTCGACCCCGCGACCAGCATGATGGACTGCTGTTCATTCCCGATGAAAATAGTCCTGGTCTCGCGAACCCAGAACGTATAGCATTTCATGATGTACTCCTTTTTCGATCCTGTCGAGGCAGTTCGAGCCTATCGAGTCGGCTCGGCTTGGTCCGAATTGATCCGCTTTGTCCCTTTGCACTCCGGGTAGCCGGAACATCCCCAAAAGGCATCGCCGGAATGCGGGCCGTTTTTGACTGTGCGCCTCACCATCTTTTTTCCGCACAGGGGGCAGTCGGGCGTGGTGTCGGCCTCGTCCCGCGCCTCGATCCGCGCACGGGTCATTTTTTCCCTGAACCCGCCCTCTTCCAAAAACCGTTTGCCCAGCGCATCGAGCTGGCAACGGAGAAGCCAGTCGGCGCGGTCGCAAAGGCGGATGAGCGCGTTGGCGGTGGCGATCGGGTCGTCGGGATTTATCCATTGGGCAAAACGCTTGCGGTTCTCCGCGACGGCTTGCGCAAAGCCACGGATCATATCGGCCTCCGGGTCGGGCCGCGTGAGGCGGATGTCTCGCAGATTCTGACATTCCGGCGCGTCATCAGGCCACGGGAGGCCTCCGCCGAGGTTGATGAAGTCCTCGTAGTCAAGCTGGAGTTCGGCGAGGCTTGCCCGTGCGACATCCGTAAGCTTGATTTCCGTTTCCATGGAGGTTGAGCTACGCTCCGACCCCTCGGCGATGTTCTGGCGGCCGGAACGCGCGGCCTGGATCATCTGCTCCTGCTGGCGGCCGCTTTTGATGTGCGCCCGGCAGAACTCGACGGTCGTGTAGTAAATGATCGTCGCCAGCATGAAACTGTCGAGCTTACGATAACCGCCGCGTTTGGAGAAGAGGGGAGTAGCCATAACCGTGTCGAGCCTGTCGAAGTGAGCCGAACCTGTCGAGCCGCGTCGAATCGGCTCGACGGGCTCGAGTTGGCTCGATTAGGCTTGCGCCTCCTCCTCCTTAATCTTCCCAAGATAGCTCGGCAGCTCCACGCCCGCCATGGCCGCGACGTCCTGCACGGGGGGGAGGGACTTGACGAGGCTTGAGATGAAGTTCGCGGTGGAGGACCCCTTCTCGCCCCCGGCGGAATCCCACACCGTGATCTTGTCAATCTTGATCTTGCTGATGGCCTCGGTCTGACGCGCGACGATGTCCTCGAGCTTCTCGATCATGAGCATGGTGGCGGCGGACTTCGCGTCGCCGCCCGTGCTGCCGACGAGCTTCAGGTAGCCCTGCGCCTTGCTCTCCAGCAACGCCTGGATGCCCTGCGCCTCGGCCTGATATTTCAGGAGGATGCCGTCGGCCTCGCCCTTGGCGATGCGGCGGATTTTCTCTGCCGCGGCCTCCGCGTCAATGACGACCTTCTGCTTGTCAATCTCCTTCTGCGCGACTTCCGCCGCGTTCAGGCGCTCCATCTCCGCTTTGTACTGCGCCTTCTGAATCGCGACCTCGGCCTCGCGCTTGGCGACCTCCGCGAGGCGCTGGGCTTCGGCGGCGCGGACGGCGAGGCGGGCGTTGGAGTCGGCGATCTCCGCGCGGGCCTTGTTCTCGCCGTCAACGGCGGAGGCCTCGCGCTCGGCGACGAACACGCGCTGCTCGGCGGCGGCTTTCTTCTCGCCGTTGACCGCAGTGCGCTCCTGCTCCGCGACATAGACGCGCTGGTCGGCGATGGCCTGCATCTTGCCCTTCTCGGACTCAGCGAGGTTCTGCATGAGTCGGATCTCGCGGAGCTTCTTCGCCTCCGCCTCGCCGACCATGGCCGCGGTCTCCTGCTCGGCGACGAACACGCGCTGTCCGGCCTCCGCCTGCTTGGTGCCTTTCTCCGCCTCCGCCATGTTCTCGGCGACGCGCACGGTCATCTCGCGCTTGTTCTCGGACTCGCCGATGGAGCCGAGCTTGTCCTGCTGCGCGACGTCCACCTTTGCCTTGTTGATCGCCTCGGACGCGGCGCGCTTGCCGATGGAGCTGATGTAGTTCGACTCATCCGTGATGTCCGTGATGTTCACGTTGATGAGGTTCAGGCCGATCTTGTTGAGTTCCGGTTCCACGTTCTTGCGGATCTCGACGAGGAAGCTCTCGCGGTCCTGGTTGATCTGCTCGATCGTCAGCGACGCGACGGTCAGACGCAACTGCCCGAAGATAATCTCCTTCGCCATGTCCTCGATGGCGTTGGGGCGCAGCCCGAGCAGACGCTCGGCGGCGTTGACCATGATGGACGGCTCCGTGCTGATGCCCACCGTGAACGTGCTAGGCACGTTGATGCGGATGTTCTGGAACGACAGCGCGTTTTGCAACGGGATGCTGATGGTGATCGGCGTCAGGCTCATGAACGCGCAATCCTGGATCAGCGGGATGATGAACGCCGCGCCGCCGTGAATACACTTCGACGAGCGATTCCCCGGCACTTTCCCGTAAATCACCAAGATGCGGTCCGACGGGCACCGCTTGTACATCTTCGCGATCGCGATGAGGGTAAAGAAAATCACCAGCACCGATGCGATGGTGTAAACGGCAACCGTGCCAAACGTATCCAACATAACTCCAACCGTATTCATCTCTCTCTCCTTTTTTCTTTCAGTCCACAATAGGAACACAAATTATACACACAAATGCCAGTTCCAAGCAAGGGTTCTTATGTTTTTTTTGACTTGGGAACGGCGTTTCAATTTTAGCCCCCTTTTGAAAGGGGGGGGAGGGAACGGAGTGCGGACATTCCTGTCCGCAATAAGGGGGTGGGCAGGTCTTTAGGGCGAAGCCCTTACGCATATTAGCATAGGGCAACGCCCTATGTACGGGACATACAATAATTTCAAGGCTGTAAGCCTTGCACATCCGAGGGGGGGGGCTTGTTCCCCCATAACAAGGCTGTAAGCCTTTTGCATATTAGCATAGGGCAACGCCCTATGTT
>WRML01000276.1 GCA_009777165.1 Kiritimatiellota bacterium | reverse complement strand
GGGGGGCCCCCAACCCCGGGAAAGCGCGTGGGCGGGGGGGGGGGGGGGAAGGGCGTGTCCCGGGATGCCGACGTCCAGACGCTCGAACGCCGCTGCGCCCTCCGCCCCGGCACCCGCCCCTTGCTCGACGCAGGAAACACGATGTTGACTCAGGACACCTTCAACCTCCAACGCGGTGGCGGCAACGCTGCTCCACCCGTCCCGAAACCCATCGCGCAACTGCTTGCCGAACGCGCCGGGCATTACGCCTCGTTCGCGACGCGTGTGACCGTCAGTGACGCCCCCCCCGAGGTTGTCGCGGACATCCTTCAGGCGGCTGCCGGTCTTTATCGCGTCTCTGGCATGGGGGCCCCCTACGATGTCCAGGTTGGCGCAGGTATCCTGTCCCGGTTCCTGGGGAGGGGGGCTCGTCTCGGCAGCACAACGCTCATCGTCGGCGACACGAACACGGCCCCCCTCTACGGCTCGCGGATCGCAGGCCCGAACCACCTGCTCACCATCCCTTCCGGGGAGGGGACAAAGCACATCGGCACCGTCGCTGACATCTGGGCGGCGTTCGCCAAGGGGGGGGTCGAGCGCGCGGGCGTGGCTATCGCGGTCGGGGGGGGGGTGGTCGGCGACATCACGGGGTTTGCCGCCGCGACGTGGATGCGCGGCATCCGCTGGATCAATGTCCCTACGACACTCCTGGCGATGGTTGACTCTGGCATCGGCGGCAAGACGGGCGTGGACACCCCTGACGGGAAAAACCTGGTCGGCGCGTTCCACCCCCCCTCGCTGGTCGTCGCCGACACCTCCACGCTCGCGACGCTGCCGACCTCCGAAATCCGCTGCGGGCTCGCAGAGGTCATCAAACACGCTATCATCGGGGACCCCGGGCTCATCGGGTTCCTCCCCCTCTTCGCCTGTTGCGCGACAACGCCCGGCCATGAGCCTTGCCCGGCGGTGCAGGACGCGCAACGCCTCGCGCCGTTCGTTGCGCGTGCCATGGCGGTTAAGGCCCGCATCATCAACGAGGACCCTTACGAGCGGGGCATCCGCGCGGCGCTCAACCTCGGGCATACGGTCGGCCACGCGCTCGAGAAGCTGAGCGGGTTCGTGATGCCCCACGGCCATGCCATCGCGATCGGCACGGTCACGGAGGCGCGGATCGCAGAGGCGGCGGGCCTGGCGAAACGCGGGTTCGCGGATGACACCGCGACGCTGTTCGCGGGTGTCGGGTTGCCGACCGCCCTCCCCCCCGGCACCTCCCCCGCAGGCCTCCTGGACGCAATGCGGCTCGACAAGAAAACTGCCGGCGGTAACATCCGTTTCGCGCTCCCCGCCGCGCTCGGCGATGTGCGCGTCAACCAGGTCGTTGACGACACCCTTCTCCTTCACACACTCGACACGCAAAGGAACACACCATGACACAGCCAGAAGATACGCCGCAACGTTTTGAGACCGCGCTCAAACGACTGGAGGGCATTGTCGCCGCCATGGAATCCGGCGAGATGGATCTCGACGCGATGATCGCGTCCTTCGCGGAAGGGCAGGAACTCCTGCGATTCTGCGCGGTCAAGCTGAACGAGGTCGAGAAGAAAATCGAGGCGCTCGTGAGCAGCAGCCCCGACAACACCGCGACAGCGCCATTCTCCCTTGGCGATGGCAAATGAGGGATTTTGTACCGCAAAGGAACGAAGGCAATGTGGGACAAGAGAATCAAGGCATCCGTTCTCGTCGTTGTTGTTGGAGCAAGCGCGTTTTTGCCAATCCTGCCTGTTGCGCATGGGCAGGGGGCGAAGACGTTCATCCGTTACAGCGAGCAGGGGGCTGTGGGCGATGGCATCGCCGACGACATGGATGCGATCGTCAAGACACACGCCGCCGCGAATGCGGCGGGGCTGCCTGTCCGCGCCGACGCGGGCGCAACCTACTACATCGGCGCGGCAAACAAGACCGCACAGATTCAAACCGACACCGATTGGGGTGACGCGAGGTTCATCATTGACGACGCGAAGGTCGAGGTCGCGAATCACGGGCACACGTATCATGTCTTCAACATCTCGTCTAAGTTGCCCTCCGTAAAAATCACGACCGTGGCAACGCTGGGAAAAAATCAGGGCAAGCTCGACGTGTCGCTCCCGCATGACTCATTCGTCGTCGTAACCGATAACACGACCCTGCGGTACATCCGTTACGGGGCGAACCAGAACAAGGGTACCGCACAGACCGATGTGTTTGCCGTTGACAAGGATGGCAACGTCGACCCGCGGACACCCATCATCTGGGACTTCGGCACAATTTCCTCGATGACCGCCCACCCGATTGATCCCGAAACGCTGACCGTCAAAGGGGGACACTTCACGACAATCGCCAATCAGGCCGAATCGAAGTACACCTATTACGCCCGCGGCATCAACATCAACCGCTCCACTGTGCTGATTGACGGGATTGTGCACGCCGTCACGGGAGAGCTTGACCATGGCGCACCCTACGGCGGGTTCATCTCAATCTCAACCTGCGCGAATGTGACGGTGCAGAACTGCACGTTGTCGGGACACAAGATTTACTCGACCATCGGCAGCGCGAACGTGCCGGTCTCGATGGGCACATATGACATCAGTGTCAACAAGTCCGCCAATGTCACGTTCAAGAACTGCAAGCAGCTCAACGACATCCATGACGGGAAGTGGTGGGGGATCATGGGGTCGAACTACTCGAAGAACATCACGCTCGACACCGTGGCGTTCTCACGCTTCGACGCACACATGGGCGTGGCAAACGCGACGATCAGGAACTCGGTCCTCGGGCACATGGGCATCAACCTGATCGGGAGCGGCGTCTTCCTTGTCGAGAACACCAAAGTGTGCAACGCGAACTTCATCAACCTGCGCAGCGACTACGGCAGCACGTTTGAAGGTGAGATCATCATCCGCAACTGCGAGTATGTCCCACGCAACGGCAGGCCGTCCGATGCCGTCCTGATCAGCGGGAGCTACTCTGGCCAGCACGACTTCGGGTACACCTGCTACCTGCCGAGAAAGATCACGATTGACGGCCTTGTCATCCACGACAGCAACTCGCCGAAAGACTATCCTGGCCCGAAGATTTTCGCCAGCTTCAACCCTGCGCACACGAATGAAGACTATGTGGAAAAGTATCCTTGTGTGATCACCGAGGAGGTGGTCATCTCGAACCTGACCATCAAGAGCGGCAAACCCTACCGCATCAGCAGCAACCCGTTCATGTTCCGGAACGTCAAGGTAAGGGAATAGGAGTTGGAAAAGAAGTTTTTTTTTATTTTTCGAAAAATAAAATTTACACTTGCATTGTGCCGACGAAAATACTATAATAAAACCTGTTTTTTGGATAAATTGGGTTTTCGATTTCCCCAAATAATACCAAAAGGTCTTGAGCGTTTTTTTTGTTGTTGTTATTGGACGCGTCAAGATCGGGGAGAATGGCTTCCCGCGCAATGCGGGAAGCTTTTTTTGTGCCAGCACACGGGCGGACACACGGAGGACTGCCGCGTGTCCTCTGGAGTGCGGCGGCTCGCCGCCGCTTTCACACGTGGGGCTTGCCCCACACAGAGGCGCATACAGCCCCACGCGCTGGCACCCGGGCACACACACACGGCCCCCCCCCTACAACCGTCCCCGCGCGGGGACAAGCCCCCGCGACGGAAAGCGGCTGCAAGCCGCCGCACTCCATAATTTCCGCCTACCGCGCGCAAGGGGGAACGTATAGTGAATTCACTTTAAAAGCGTACCGCGACAACATCCCGTTAGGGATGTTTCTTTCGGTATAGTAATTTAACTTGACGTTGTTACATTTAGCCCTTTCAGCCCTCGCGGCTCGCGGGGACGCTCGCCCTCCATTTGCACGAGGGCT
>WRML01000275.1 GCA_009777165.1 Kiritimatiellota bacterium | reverse complement strand
CTGGTTGTCGGGGGCCCCCCAGTTGAGGGGGGGGGCCCCATGCACGTCAATCTTCTCGGTGGCGAGCCACTCCACGCCGTTGGCGATGCCGAACGCGCCCTGGTGCGACAGCAGGGCGGACATCGCGGTGCGCATCCGAGCATAGACGGCGCCGCGCGCGGCGAGGCGGTTGTTGTCGTGCGTCTCCGCGAAATGGATGAGCGGGCCGCAGCGTTCGGCGAGTGCGGCGGCGTGGGGCAGGTACGCCTCCAGCGCCGCGCGGCCCTCGGTCTGGAACAGCTCCGAGTACGCCCAGTTGAGGCCCGCGCGCGCGAGCAGGTCGCGCGTGACGTCCACGCTCCCCCCCAGCCCCTCGAGCAGGAAGACCGTGTCGGGGTACTCCTCGCGCACACGCGCCACGATGTACGTCCACGCCTCGGCCGGGATCATGTAGCCCGCGTCGCAGCGGAAACCGTCCACCCCCTGCCGGCACCAGAAGAGGAACACCTCCGCCATGTACTCGCGCAGGCCCGGCGCGGCGTAGTCCAGCTCCACCAGGTCCGCCCACGTCACCCCCCACGCACCCGGCGACACAAACTCCCCCCCAGGGGGAGTTTGTGTCGCAGTTCTAAAGTTGGAAGAAGTTCTAAAGTTCTGAAGTTCTAAAGTTCTAAAGTTATGCTGGGCGTGCGGGGCTTCCGCCCCGTCATCCGAAGGAACTTTAGAACTCTCGCAATTTAGAACTTTAGAACTTCCCTTTCTCTTGTACCACTCCGGGTGGTGGGTCTGGAGGGTGGCGGCCCAACCCGTGTGGTTTGCGGGGAGGTCGAGGTAGAGGTCCCCCCCCCGGGCATGCACGGCATCCACAAGCTCGCGGAACTGGTCCATGGGCGTGGCGCACGTGTCGAACTCCGCCAGCGCGGGGTCCACGGAGAGGAAGTCCGTCGCCGCGAACGCCGAGCCGAAGCGCCCCATCCGCGCAAAGGTCGTCGGCACGGGGAAGACCGGCAGCAACTGCACCACGCGGAACCGCATCGTCAGCAGGATGTGGTCGAGCCGCCGGATGAGGTTGCGGAACGTCCCCGACGGCGGGATGACCGTGTAGCCGCATGAGTCAAGTTGAGAAGTTCTAAAGTTCTGAAGTTCTAAAGTTCTAAAGTTAGAAGAAGTTCGAGAGTTCTGAAGTTCTAAAGTTCTAAAGTTACTCTGTTCTTCTGCCGCGCTTTGCGCGGCGGTTTCCGAAGGAACTTTAGAACTCTCGAACTTTAGAACTTTAGAACTCTCTTCAGAGCTTCCATGCTGTCTCACAAACGCGCAATAGACCGTGTTTGCGCGGGCCGTGTGCGCCGGCTCGACCTTGATGAGCAGGTCCCCCCCCGGCGGCCATTGGGGAATTTCTGAAGTTCTAAAGTTCTGAAGTTCTAAAGTTCTAAAGTTACTCTGTTCTTCTGCCGCGCTTTGCGCGAGGGTTTCCGAAGGAACTTTAGAACTCTCGAACTTTAGAACTTTAGAACTCTCTTTAGAACTCTCAAAAAAGCACGTCTTGCCCGCGAACACGCCGACCTCGTCGAGCGGCACGCGGACGGTGAACACGCCCGGCGCGGACTCGGTCATCGGGATATCGTGCCAGTCACGCGCCAGCACAGGCCCCTCGATGATCTCCCGCCGGCGGACCGACGCGTTGCCCACGTTCGTGCGGAACATCGCGATCCCCTTGCGCGGCGCGTCCAGCCTCAGCGTCACGTCGAGGACATCGCCCAGCCACCTCAACAAAAACTCACCCGGCCGCGGAAGCTGCTGCATCATAAAACTCCACTTGAGAGGCTTTCAGCCTCCTGGCTCGCAAGGAGACCCAGGAGACGTAGGGGACACAGGAGGGACAGCAACGCCCTTTCGTCCCTTAGGTCCCCTTGGTCCCCTGCGCTACCGACTACCGGGCTTTCAGCCCGACTTGGACATTGACTATTCAACTCCTCACTCCTAATTCCTCACTCCTCACTCCTAACTCCTAATTCCTCACTCCTAACTCCTCACTCCTAACTCGCGAGCGCGTCCAGCATGAGCGTCGCCCACGTCATGCAGTGCACGAACTGGTCAACGCCGAACGACTCGTTCGGGCTGTGGATGCGGTCGTCCTCGCTCCCGAACCCCACCAGCAGCGGCGCGGCCCCGGAGATGTGGCGGAGCGTCGAGATAATCGGTATCGAGGCCCCCTCCCAGCGGAACAGCGCCCCCCTCGCGTCCATCCGCCCCAGCACGTCCTCCGCCAGACGGAACACGGGCGAGCCCAGCGGCAGACGGAACCCCGGGGCCCCGCCATAGGTGTCCGACACCGCCAGCCGCATCCCGCGCGGGCAATGCGCCTCCAGGTGCTTCACCAACGCCGCGAACGTCTCCGGCGGCGACTGCCCCGGCACCAGCCGCGCACTGATCTTCGCCACCGCCGCCGACGGGATCACCGTCTTCGACCCCGGCCCCCCGTAGCCCGAATGGACGCCGTTGATCTCGATCGTCGGCAGGAAACTCCCCCGCGTCACCATGTCCGCATCCTGCGCCCCGCCCCAGGGGGGGCAGCCGACCTCCGCCGCGTACTGCTCCTCCGTCCCCCCCCCCGACATCGCCATCGCGCGCTCCTCCTCCGACGGCGGCTCCACGTTGTCGCAGAACCCCTTGACCGCGATCGAGCCGTCCGCGCGGTGCAGCGAGGCGAGCAGACGCGCCAAGCCCTGCGCCGGGTTGGGCGCGACCCCCCCGTGCACACCCGAATGCAAATCGTGCGCCGGCCCCGTGAGCGTCACGGTGAGATGCTGCACCCCCCGCAGGCCCGCGGTGATCGCCGGCTGACGCCCCGGGCCGCTCGACGTGTCGCACGCCATCAGCACATCCGCCTGCAGGCGCAACGCGAGCGACGGCGCAAGCTCCGTCAACACCCCGCTCCCGCTCTCCTCCTGCCCCTCCAGCACGACCTTCAGCGTCGGCAGGGGGACCCCCGCCTCGACCAGCGCTCGCACCCCCATGAGGAAACCCATCAGTTGCCCCTTGTTGTCCTGAGCCCCCCGCGCATAGACGCGCCCGTCAAGCAGCGACGGCTCGAACGGCGGCGTCCGCCACTCCGCCACCGGGTCCTCCGGCTGCACGTCGTAATGACCGTAGAACAGCACCGTCATGCCCGGACGCTCCCCCTGCCGCTCCGCGAGCAGCACGGGGACTGGAGGGCGAGTGTCCCCGCGAGCCGCCCTCTCCGTCTCAAGCGGCTCGCGAGGACGCTCGCCCTCCAGAGAGGGAGGCGAGACGATCTCCACCTCGAACCCCATCGGGCGCAGGAATTTCTTCAGCCACGCGGCCGCCCGAGCGCAATCCCCCAGCCGCCGCGGGTCCGCCCCGACCGTCGGCAGCCGCAATAGCTCAAACCACTCCTCCAGCACCGCCCCCCTGTGGGCGTCAAAATAATCCGCAGCAAAACGCGTGTCCATAATGACTCCTTGAAAAAGCAAATAGGATACCAAATATGGCGCGTGAGTTAAACCTTTATCCGTTGAATGTTCGCCGGTTGATGGCTATCGGTTGATAGCGAGGGCTGAAAACCCTCGCGGACAGGCACACGCGCGAAGGGACCTAATGTAGGGTGTGCAGAAAATAGCGGCGGCATCCTGCCGTTGTCCTGTATTGTCTGCAACAGTTGAAAAGCGTCGCTACTTTTTTCGCATGAAGTGCCGTCCCATGCGGGACACAAGAAATGTCAAGGGTATAGCTACTCCAATTACCCACAATCCATCAGGGGGAGAGTGGCGAGTCGGATTCTCGGATCGCTCACCTGCCACCCCCGCCCCTCCCTCCCCCCCCCCCTCTGCCCCCCCCCCCCCCCCCCTTTTTTCGCCCCCCCCCCCTTCCCCCCCCCC
>WRML01000274.1 GCA_009777165.1 Kiritimatiellota bacterium | reverse complement strand
CGTCGTGACGGTTTTCCCGAAGCACAACTTTTTGCAGGACGCGCCGAAGATCGGCATCGCGGACCAGTCGCTCGCGCGGGGGGTCCTCGGCACCGCGCCCGTCGAGGCCGACGGCAGCGCGTACTTCACCGCGCCGACCGGGTGCGAGATTTACTTCCAGGCGCTGGACGAGAACGGCATGGCCGTCCAGACCATGCGCTCCGGCACCTACGTCCAGCCCGGCGAGCGCCTGACGTGCGTGGGGTGCCACGAGAACAAGATGACCTCCTCCGGCTCGCGCCGCGACGGGAGGGCCCCCCTCGCGCTCGCCCGCCCCCCCTCCACGTTGCGGCCCGACAGCGAGGGCTCCTACCCCCTCTCCTTCCCGCGCCTCGTCCAGCCCGTCCTCGACAAGCACTGCGTTGATTGCCACGCAAAGGAGGCCGCGGACCGCAAGGCGAAGAAGCCCGACGCCAAGGGCCCCCCCGACCTGCGCGGCGACGTGTTCGGCAAGCACGGGTGGTCCGCCGCCTACCAGTCGCTCACCGTCAACCACGCCAAGCCCAACAGCATGGCGTGGAGCATGTGCGGCGGGAACGGCGTGATGCAGTCGCACAACGAGCCGCAATATTCCGTCCCCGGGCAGGTCGGCGCGAGGGCCGCGAGGCTGTACGCGCTGTTGACGAAAGGGCACGGGGGGGTCAAGCTCACACCCGAGGAGATGCGGCGCGTCACCTGCTGGCTCGACTGCAACAGCGTGTTCTACGGCGACTACTACGAGACGGAGAAACAGGCCAAGGGGGGTGTCGTCTGGCCGCTCCTCGGCGTCCCCCCAGCATTCAGGACAACGCGATAGGATAATGGAACGGAAGAAGAGCAGAAAGGACAGGATCATGACAATCACATTGCCACTTGAAAAAATGACCGTCAGCGACAAGATCCAAGCCATGGAAAGCATCTGGCGGAGTCTCTCGCAACAACCTGCGGAAGTCGAGCCCCCCCCTTGGCATGGCGACGTGCTTGCCGTCCGCGAAGCCAGGGCATCCAACGGCACATCACGGTATGACGACTGGGACAACGCGAAACGTCGCATCCACGCCACGACTCACCCATGAAGATTACCATCCTAGATGAGGCCGAGCAGGACTTGTTGAATGGGTTCACGTTTTATGAATCCCAAGAATCTGGACTTGGCGACTATTTCCTGAATACGCTTTTTGGCGACATTGACTCCTTAAAGCTTTATGCGGGAATCCACAGCAAGGTGTTCGGATTCCACCGATTGCTTTCGTCACGCTTTCCGTATGCCATTTACTATTCCTTGCACAACGAGACCGTCTTTGTCATTGCCGTCTTGGATTGTCGGCGGAATCCCGTTCGAGCCGAAACCCGTCTGAAGAAACGACGCACACAACACATCCAAGGCTGAAAGCCTTGCACATCTTACAAAGCCATGCCACAATCATTATCCAGAGTTTACGTTCATATCACATTCAGCACGAAAAACCGTCGCGCTTGTCTTGATGATGACACCAATCCGGCGCTGTGGGCGTACATCGCAGGAATCTGCGAAAATTTAGAGTGTCACGCCATTCGCATTGGCGGGTATCACGATCATATCCATATTTGCTGCCTGTTGTCAAAAAAGGTGACGCAAGTTAAATTGCTGGAGGAGATAAAGAAAGATTCTTCAAAGTGGATGAACACAAGGGACAGGCGACACAATGATTTTTATTGGCAAGAGGGATATGGAATATTTTCCGTCAACCCGTCCGAAATCGAGAAGGTTGTGGAATACATTGACGGTCAGCACGAGCGTCACAAGAAATGCACATTCCAAGAAGAACTGTTGGCGTTTTTGAAAAAGTACAAGGTGGAATATGATGAGCGGTATTTGTGGAATTAGAGGGCGTAGGGTGAAGCTCTGCGTAAGGATGTACAAGGCTTTCAGCCTTGGTCATTTGCGCGTGCCGTTACGTAGGGCGTTGCCCTACGCTAGTATGTGTAGCCCTTTCAGGGCCCCCCCCGTTGGTATGCCCCGCCCTTTCGGCAAGGCTGAAAGCCTTCCGACAAATGGAGGGCGAGCGTCCTCGCGAGCCGTGAGGGCTGAAAGTCCGTCGGCATTAGCACAGGGCGCAGCCCTGTGTAGGCGCCCCCCCCTATTTCCCCGCTCTACCCCCCACCTGCCCGATGGGCAAGTGGGGGGCAGAGCGAGAATACTTTTGCGGGCCTGTTACGTAGGGCGTTGCCTTACGCTAGTATGTGTAGCCCTTTCAGGGCAAAAACACAACAAGGCTGAAAGCCTGGCACATACTAGCGTAGGGCGAAGCCCTACGTACAAGCGTATCGTACACTCAAGGCTGAAAGCCTTGCACATCACCAGCCTGTTTGAAATGAAAAAGAAAAATCAGAAGGACGTTTTATGAAAATCTGGAAAGACACTTACCCGATCATCATCTCGTGCTCGCGCGGGATGGTGCCGCAGACTTCGTTTGAGTTGACGGAGATGGGATATGCGATCGTTGACTCGGAGGATAACATGGCCGTCGTGCGCGGCAATATGCGCGACATCATGCGCCTCAACCTGCACCTGCGCACCGCGCACCGTATCCTCGTGCCGTTGCTCCGCACGGAGTGCCACCACCTGCGCGACCTCTACGACGCCGCCTACTCCATTGACTGGGAGAACTTCCTCGACCCCGACGGCTACTTCATGGTCAACTCCAGCGTCACCAACGACACCATCCGAGACACCCGCATGCCGTCGCTCAAGACCAAGGACGCCATCGCCGACCGCATGCGCGACTACTGCGGCACCCGCCCCGACTCCGGCAACGAGACGCACGGCGCGGCGGTGTACGTCTATTGGCAGGACTGGGAGCTCATCATCTACCTCGACACCACGGGCGAGCCGCTCTCGCGTCGCGGCTACCGCAAGCTCCCTGGCGCCGCCCCCATGCAGGAGACGCTCGCTGCCGGGTGCGTCCTCGCGTCGGGCTGGGACGGCAACACGCCGTTCGTCGTACCCATGTGCGGCAGCGGCACCCCTGCCATCGAAGCCGCGCTGATCGCGATCAACCGCGCCCCCGGCAACTTCAAGAGCCACTTCGGATTCATGGCGCTGAAAGGCTACCGCATCGCGATCCCCGGCGAGAGCGCCGGCACCAGCGTGCGCAAACGCTTCAGCGCGTCGCCCGAGCAGATATGGAAAGAGATGGTCTTCAACGCCCGCAGCCAAGAGCGCAGGACAGGCATCCCGCCGATCATCGCCACGGACATCAGCGCGGATGCCATCGAGGAGGCGCACATGAACGCCATCGCCGCCGGGGTCGCGGAACACATCACGTTCTACGAGTGCGACTTCCGCCAGACGAAGATGCCGCCCGCGCCCGGCGTCGTCTTCCTGAACCCCGAGTACGGCGAGCGGCTCGGCGCGGACACCGACCTGGAGCCGCTTTACAGCGGCATCGGCGACTTCTTCAAACAGAAATGCACGGGCTATACCGGATGCGTGTTCACGGGCAACATGGAGATGTCGCGCAAGATCGGCCTGCGCTCCTCCAAGCGTATCCCGTTCTACAGCGGCCCGCTCGACTGCCGCCTGATTGTCTTCGACCTTTACGAAGGGAGTACCACCGACTAAGGCGTGTTGACACAACAGGCTGAAAGCGAGTGAAGGAAAATTTTTTTGTGAATGAAAATTTTGCGGAACGGAGTGCGGACTTTCCTGTCCGCTTTGTTTATAGTGAATTAACTTTAAAAGTGTTCCATTCTTACATCCCGTTAGGGATGTATCTCTCGGTAGAAAAACGCCCCCCTCCATGTCCGCAGGGAAAGGGGCCCCCGTCGGCGCAGGCGCGACCGATGGGGCACGGGATGCGCCTAAAAGAGGCATCCCGATGGGATGCCATGATTTTTTTGC
>WRML01000273.1 GCA_009777165.1 Kiritimatiellota bacterium | reverse complement strand
CTCTTTTAGGCGCATCCCGTGCCCCATCGGTCGCACCTGCGCCGATGGGGGCCCCTTTTCCTGCGGACATGGGGGGAAGGATGTTTTTCTACCGAGAGACACATCCCTAACGGGATGTCAGAATGGAGCATTTTTAAAGTGAATTCACTATAATAAGTCGGAGGTCAGAAGTAGCCCCCCCCTGTGTCCCCTGCGTCTCCTAGGTCCCCTCTATCGTGTCTGCCGGGCTTCCAGCCCTAACGGCGTGCGGACATTCCTGTCCGCATTACGTGGTTCTTCCCTTGCGGCCTTAATTGTTGGCCGTGTGGTTTTCCCGTACCAGCGCGGCGACCGCATCGTCGCAGGCTTTGGCCGCGATGTCGCCGCCTTGACGCGTACAGGCGACGAACGCGATGTTCTTTTTCGGAGCGAGCCAAGCCACCGAAAAGTGGCGCGTGTTACTCCCGTTGTGCGTCAAGACCCCCCCCCCACTCCACGCGCGTTCGGCACAAAACCACCCCAACGCCGCATCTTTGCCTGAGACGGACGTGTGCAGCTCGCGGTAAGTCTCAGGTTTGAGGAGTCCTTTCATCCCCTGTGCCCCTCGGATTTGGTCGGCGATAAAGAACGCCCAATCCTCCAGTGTGCAGTGAACACGTCCGGCGGGTCCCAATACAGGGGGATTGTCACTGTCGCCGACGTACAGCTCGCCGAACCCGGCGTGTTTCATTTTGAGCGGCGTGAACAGGTGACGGCGCATCGCGTCTTCCCACGTCATGTTGAGCTTCTGCTCGATGACCGCGCCAACGATGACATACCCAAGATTGGAATACAGCACCTCGCTCCCGCACGGGAACGCGGGCTTCTCCGCCAAGCCTTGGCGCAACGCCTCCAAGCGTTGCTCACGAATCGGCTTACTGGAATTGTGCAATGCCCACCAGTCAAGGTTCGGGCGCACGCCGCTCTGATGCGCAAGCAACTGACGCACCGTCACTGCCGCATAGTCGGGATGGAAGTTCTTTTTCTCTTTCGGGAAAATATCCGCGATCCGCATATCCCACGAGATGCGCCCCTGCTCCACGAGAAGCCCGACCAGCGAAGCAGTCATCGCTTTCGTGTTCGAACCGAGATGCCACAGGACGGGGGCATTGGTCGGCACGCCCGTCATGCCCCACGCCTGAAGCCCCTTATCCGTGATGACCGCAGCGGCAAGCGACGGCAACCCATGTTTTTCACGAACCTCCTCGACACACTCCTGTACCGCCATCGGCAACGCTGTAACCGCCATCCCGATAACGAGGCATACGAAGCAAGCACGAAGATCATTTACAATTTTCTTACTTCGCATAGACTTTCTTGGCTTTGTAGTGGTTGTGCAGAAGCTTGTGCGCTTTCTCGCTCAACGGCTTGCCAAGGAAATCGTCGTAGATTTTCGTAATCTCTGGGTTGAGGTGCGACATCCGCAACGTGCATTTCTCGTCGTCGGTGTAGATGCCGTCGGTGCGGAGCTTGCGGACTTCGTCGGTCGCACCCGTGGGCTGTCCGCCGCCGCCGATGCAACCGCCCCGGCACGCCATGACCTCGATGAAGTCGTAACGCGGCTTGCGCCCTGCCTTGCGGTCTTCGCGGATCGCGTCCAGCACTTGCTCGACGTTGCCCATCTGGTGGGCAATGGCGATGCGCACCTTCGTACCCTTGATGTCAATCTCCGCCTCCTTCACGCCCTTCATGCCGCGCGTGGCGACGAAGTCAATCGAGGGCGGCTGGGCGTCGCCCGTGATCAGGCAGTAGGCGGTGCGGAGCGCGGCTTCCATCACGCCGCCCGTCACGCCGAAGATCGTCCCCGCGCCCGTGTACGCGCCGAGGATCGAGTCCGCCTTTTCCGCCGGGAGCTTCAGGAAGTCAATGCCCGCGCTCTTGAACATCCGCGCAAGCTCGCGCGTCGTCAGTACCACGTCAATGTCCTGATGCCCGCTGGCGAACATGTTCTCGCTGCGCGAGATCTCGTACTTCTTCGCGGTGCAGGGCATGATGGAGACCATATAGATGGACTCTGGCGCAATGCCCATCTTCTCGGCGTAGTAGGTCTTCGAGAGAACGCCGAGCATCTGCTGGGGCGATTTCGCGGAGGAGAAGTTGCCGATGAAGTCCGTCGCGTATTTCTCCATCCAGTCGGTCCATGCGGGGCAGCAGGAGGTGATGAGCGGCAGGGCTTCCTGCTTGGTGAAGCGGTCGATGAACTCGCTGCCCTCTTCCATGATGGTGAGGTCGGCGGTGTAGTTCGTGTCGAACACGGCTTTGAATCCGAGACGGCGCAGCCCGGCGTAGGTCTCGTCCGTCAGCAACGTGCCGGGGGCTTGCCCGAACGATTCGCCGATGGCGACGCGCACGGCGGGCGCGATCTGCACGACGCAATGTTTGTTGGGGTCGCGCAACGCATCCCTGACCTTGCGCGTCTCGTCGTTCTCGTAAATCGCACCGACCGGGCAGTGCGCGGAACATTGCCCGCACTTGATACAGGGCGACTCGTTGAGCGATACGTCGGCGGCGGGCGCCATGCGCGTCTTCTCGCCGCGCCCGATGAACTCCAGCGCCCACACGTCCTGCATCTCCTGGCAGACCAGCGCACAGCGTCCGCACTTGATACACTTCTCCTGATTGAGCACGATCGAGGGCGTTGAGGTGTCCACTGGGATGGACGGCACCTCCGAGGGGAACGGGATGTCGCGGATGCCGAAGTCCGCCGCCAGCCGCTGCAGCTCGCAGCTTCCGTTGCGCGGGCACTGGAGACAGTCGTTGGGATGGTTTGCCAGAATCAGCTCCAGCACGGTCCGGCGCACGCGCACGATGTCCGCGTCATGCGTCGTGATCTTCATGCCCGGGGAAACCTCCGTGCAGCACGCGCGCAACAGCTTGGGCGAGCCCGCCTGACGCACCACGCAGATGCCGCACGCCGCCCACGCCTTCAGGTCGGGGTGGTAACACAATGTGGGAATCTTCACCTGCACCGCTTTCGCCGCGTCCAAGATGGACGTCCCTGCCGGGACGTTGACCTGAATACCGTTAATCTCAAGTTGAACCATGTTTGTCATGAATAATCACTCCTCTTTTCTCAATCACTCCGTAAAAAGCCTGTTCAAACGCGCCCGGCTGTAAGCCTTGCGCAGATTCACGCACAACGACACCATCCTGCGTAACGGGAAAACCCTATTGCCACAAATACCGCTCATCGTAGTCCACCTTGTATTTCTTCAAGAACGCCAGAAACTCCTCTTGGAACGTGCGTTTTTTGTGATGCTCGTGCTGGCTGTCAATATACTCGACGACCTTCTCGACCTCGGACGGATTGACGGAAAAAATTCCGTATCCATCCTGCCAATAAAATGTGCTGTATTGTTCACCTTGGTTTTTTATCCACTGCGAGGATTTTCTTTTAATCTCCTGTAACAATGCAACCTGTGTCACCTTTTTCGACAACAGGCAACAAATATGAATATGGTCGTTGTGTCCGCCAACACGAATGGCAAGGCACTCCAATGTCCTGCATACCCCGGCAATATACGCCCACAACGGTTGTTGGAGGGCATCGCCAATGGACGGCTGGCGGTTTTTCGTGCTGAACGCGATATGCACATAAACTTGTGATAATGACTGTGACATATCTGCTATTTATCCGCAAGGCTTTCAGCCTTGAATTTATTGTGCGTCCCATACGTAGGGCGTTGCCCTACGCTAATATGCGCAAGGCTTTCAGCCTTGATGTTGCTACGTGCCGCAGACGTAGGGCGTTGCCCTACGCTAATATGCGAAAGGCTTTCAGCCTTTGGATGAGGCTTCGAATGGGGGTTACAAAAAAATGTCCTTGTTTCCTCCCGACGCGGAAAATGAAATTTTCCAAGGCTGAAAGCCTTACGCATATTAGCGTA
>WRML01000272.1 GCA_009777165.1 Kiritimatiellota bacterium | reverse complement strand
TGTGTAAATTGACGCAGACAGGAAATACTTCACCCAGTACACGAAATCATTCTCTTTACGTGGTTTATCCAGCCCTATATAGTAATACTCCCTATTGCGTTCAAAATAGTCGGAAATATAGAAACAAGGCTTTGAGATTACGCCTTTTGAAAGCAAATAGAGCGGGATAATCAATCGTCCGACTCGTCCGTTGCCATCCAAGAATGGATGAATCGTCTCAAATTGGTAATGTGCGATAGCAGCTTTTATCAGATGCGGAACATTGTAATCATCATTATTCAAGAACTTTTCAAAGTGTCGCTGGCGGCGTTGGCTGACCGCAATCGGGCATATCCGGGTGACCGAGATCGATGGCAGTGGTGCTGTCCGGGCATGAGTGCGACAAGGGGAACATCCTCGCTGAAATGACACCGCCCAAAGAAGGCGGCGCCATAACCGAAAGAATCGACCGATTGCTGGCCCAGATCCAATGTGGATGACCAGTAGCCAGAGGGGGTCAGTATATGTCCCCCAAAGAATCCATTACATTCGCTAAAATGGCGGCACGGAACTCCGCATCTGCGAAAACAATACCATTCTGCGGACTGTCATCCATCTGGTTCATAAAACCCTTTTCTGCGGCAAGGATAAGCCAGAGCATCTCGATCACGAACGACACCGCCTTCTTTCGCCTAGCGAACGTGGAAATGTCCAAGGTCAGCAGCAACTCCAAGTCCATGAGAATAACAACCTCCAATCTGTTGGCCCCATCGGGGGATGTGGTACACACGGCGTCACCATGAAAGCTCGCTGTCTATGATGAGGGAAACCATGTGGTCGTCAACGAAGCGCTTCCCGACCTGGGCGGCGTGCATGAGGCAAAGGCTGGCGAGCCGGTTGATCTTCCGGGGGAGCCCGCCGGAGAAGTCGAAGATCGCGGAGACCGCCGAATCGGTGAACACCTCCACCGGCGCACCGGCGGCGCGGGATATCTGGGACGAGATGTATTCGGCGGTCTGTGCCCGGTCAAGGGGCGGGACGTGGCAGCGCAGGTCGATGCGCTGGGCGATGGCCTCGTTCACCTGTTTCTTCAGCGTGTCACGTATGTCGGATTGACCGACGAGGATGAGGGCCATGGGGCTGCTCGAGTCCATATCGAAATTAAGGAGGAAACGGACCTCGGTGAGCATCCCCATGTCGCACAGGTGCGCCTCGTCGATGATGATGACGGGCAGCTTCTTCTCGTTGCTCAGCGTCTGGATGGCGCCCGTCAGCTGGCGCTTGGCGTCGCCGCGGTAGAAGCGGGGCTGGATGCCCAGCTGGTTCAGCAGCTCGAAGTAGAAGTTGCGCGGGGTGAGGCTGGACTCCGACACATAGAGCGCCACGGTGCGGCTCGGATCAAGCGTGGACATGAAATGACGGATCGCCGTGGTTTTCCCGGAGCCGGAGTCCCCGGTCAGGACAAGGAAGTAACGGTTCCTGACGCCGTGGGAGAGCCTGTCCTGCAGGACTTGGAGCTGTGGCGTCATGTACAGCGCGTCCGCCGGGATGTCCCTCCTGAACGGCGTGCCCGTGAAGTTGAAGAACGCCTCAAACACCGTCCCCACCCCCCTGCCCGCCGAAGGTGAGTATCCCCACCGCATTTTTCCTCCTCTTCTCGTTCTCACGTGTGTAGACGTCCAGAAGCCGCGAACGCCCGACCTCCGTGGCGGGTTCCCCGCGTTCCACCTTTGCGCCGGTGAACTCGCCCACGACCAGCGGCCCCGCCTCAAGCCGTTTCTCCCCCCCGTGCCAGACCTCGACGACGGAAAGGTCGAACGGGTCGAAGCGCAGATCGACTTTCTTCCGCGCCAGGGCTGCGCCCGCATCGAAGGTGACGCCGGACAGGGAGAAGCAGCCGGTCTTGTCGACAAGCCTCGTCTCTTCGTGCAGGAAGGCGTCATAGCACTCCTCGGGCGTGGCGAAGCGGACGCGTTTCCCGTCCCGCTGGAAAGCCTGCATGGGCGTCAAATCCCCAATCCCCGAATGCCCCTCGTGCTGGTAGGCCTCATCAAGCCACGCACGGTAGACCATGTTCAGGTGGGACAGGCTTTCGAACTTGGCCAGCGCGGCCTCGCGCATGAATTCCGACACGCGGCCGTTGAAGCGCTCAATTTTGCCCTTGGACTCGGGCGAATAGGGCATGGTCTTGATGTGGCTTATCCCAAGGCGGGCGCAGCCGATGCGCATCCACCGGGACACGAACTCCTTCCCATTGTCCGTATAGACGGAATCCGGCTTCCCGAATTTGAGCATGGCTTTGCGGAAGCAGTCCTCCAGGATCGGGAAGCGGTGGTTGAAGTAGAACTCGCTGTGGCAGGCCACCCGCGTGGCGTCGTCCAGGAAGGACGCAAGGTATGTCTTGCGCGTCCCCCCTTTTCCATCCGGGACGCTCGGGCCGTGTTTGACGTCGGACTGCCAGAGGGTGTTGCGCCCCTTGCGCACGAACCGCCGGGCGGCGCGCACCCCCGCGCCGCTGCGGAGCTGCCTCGTGCTGTGACCCAGCGCCAGCAGGTTGTGCGACAGCGTAGAGCGCGAGACGGAACCCTTCTCGACGCGGCCCTCCCCCTCCAGCATTTTGATGATGCTGCGCACCCTGCGCTCGGGCAGCCCCCGCCTGTACTGGCAGGCGAGTTCCAGGATGTCCACTGGGATCGCCTTGAACGACCCCGCCTCCGGCCGGCCCGCAGGCTCGAGCCCCCCGATGCCGCCCTTGCGGTAGTTCTCCAGATGTCTGCGCAATGTGCGTTCCGAAATGCCGTGCGCATCCAGGATTTCGAGCCGGATCCGCCGTTTTTCGGCGGCGCAAAGCCCGTCGCTCAGCAGCGGCGCGATCATTTCGAACCTCTCCGTCGAGGTCTGTACCCTATTTGCTCTTTCCATTGACCTGAACCCCCTTCGTTTTTTTCCATTGTAGACGGAAAGGGCGCGGTCATACACGCGAACCATATGAGGCTGGCCCGTGCCGCTAAAGGAATCCGAGCTTGTACATGGTGAGCACGATGTTTGCCGAACCGATGGCCCCCGCACCTTCGGGGACGGGGAATTCCCGCACCAGTCTGCCGAGCTGTCCCAGAAGCCCCCTGTTCCGCAGCTCAAGCATGCTGACGTGCCGCCCGAACACCGCGAGCAGCGTGGACAACAGCCAGCCGACCGCCCGTGTGCCGCGTTCCCTGAACTGGCTGATCCAGCGGTATATCGTGGAGTCGTTGGCCGGGCAGTCGCCCGAACCCAGCCCCGGCCCGCCCTCGCTTCGCTTTAGCGCCGACTCAATGACCTCCGCGCTGAAGTGCTTGTGGGGCATGAGAAAGCTTGGGATGAGCGATGGGAACACGTTGCAGGTGGCGCAGTGCCCCTGCGCCACCCACCCGTCATGGCTGTTGCCTTCGTCGTCCCTGTAGTGGCGGCGGTAGGCCCCGTGTACTGACAGTGGCCTACCGCAAATGACGCATTTGACCACGCCGCGCGACGTCAAATCCTTCGCCATGCGCACGACCTCGGCCCTGCTGTGAAATATTCTCTTGTATTTTTCCCCGGAATGCCATACAATCAACTTGCTTAACAGGCAAAAGAGAAGGGTGCCGGGGGTTGCATGCTCTAACATGCAACGCAAAACCTCAGTGTCCTTCTCTTTGCTTTTTCCTTTTCGTAAGGTTTCGATTCGATTATAACCGTTTCTAAACGGTCACGCTACCCTGCCATATCTCACGCAGCCTACGTCGCCAAAAACAGTTGAGTTATTCAATACAGGTATTCCGTCAAATCTAACAGGAACCGATGCATGGATATCCATTCGGCCAGCTAATGCTTTCAACAAGGCAGATCGATTGTTGTTTGTAATGCCTTTATTGAAAGCACCAAAGACAGTAAATGGACATATATCAGTAAGTGGACGAC
>WRML01000271.1 GCA_009777165.1 Kiritimatiellota bacterium | reverse complement strand
CGACGGACAAAGCCGGCTGGTGCCGTTTTGGTTCAGGTCGTTGGCGGGACGCTATGAGCGTTGGGCGGGACATTACCTTGACAAGAGGATCGCGGTGACGCTCCACGACAGTGATGTCGCCGGCACGGAGTGGCCGATGTTCGGCTCGGTGTTCTTCCTGGTCACGGCAGAGGAACTGCAACGCCAGGGACTACTGGATGCGCGGCAGGGCGAGATCCGTCGTGCGGTCGAGAAGGCGCGGGAGATTGTGGTGTCGCCCGACACGGCAACGTGGGTCAAGACGAAATGGGGAGACGACTACCTCGTGCGTAAAAATCTGTTTTACCGGATGTTGCTCATCATGGGCACTGCGGCATACGAGGAAATCACAGGGGATTTGCGGTGCCGGGAACTCATGTCGCAGCAGCGGGAAAGCCTTGCGCTTGAAATGATGGCCGCGCCGTTTCACCTGCTGGACGATTACCCGGGCGAATGTTGGCCTGTCGACAACGTGTTGGCACTGGCGGCTCTCCAACGCGCGGCCATACGAGAAGAAACGAACCACAACGAACTCGTCCGCGCGGTGATTGCCACACTTGACGGAGCGTTGAGTGTGTCGGGCTTGCCGCCATGTAAAGTCGATGCCATGACAGGACAGGTGCTCGAAGGCCCACGCGGTTGCGGCATCTCTGGTTTGATGCTGTTTGTTGCGGAGGTTGATCCCGAAAGGGCTACACGCTGGTACAACACCTACGCGCGCGATTTCTGGAAACAGAACGCGTGGCTGGCGGGGTTCACGGAAATGCCGCGTGCCCTCAACTCGACCTTCACGGATGTGGATTCGGGCCCTGTGGTGTTCGGGTTAGGTTCTGTGGCGTCGGCGTTCGGCATCGGCGCGGCAAAGGCCGTGGGGCGTTATGACCACGCCGCGACGCTGACGCTGGAGGCGGTGGCGTGTTCATGGCCGACTCCCTTCGGTTTCATCCTCCCGATGTCAATGGGCAAGCTGGCGATGGACGGCGCGTGTTTAGGAGAGACCGGCCTGCTCCTCGCCATGACCCGCCCGAATCGCACCGACACCGTGATCCCGTTCAAGGGGCGTGTGCCGCTGATGGTGTGGGTCATGTTTCTGATGTACATCGGGGTTGGCGTGCTCTTCGTTTCCGCCGAAGTCCGTTTCTGGCGGCGGCGTTTGCGCCAAGCGTAAACGAGATGCGTGTGTCGCGTGTGAGGAGAAAAAAATGAAAGAGAAATGGGTGGTGCCGGTGCTGGGGGTCATGGCATTGACGGGAGCGGCGCAGGAGCCGTTGCAGGTCACGGTGCGGGCGGATCGCCCCGCGCATGAGATACCGAAAACGCTGTACGGCATTTTTTTCGAGGACATCAACTTTGCGGCGGACGGGGGGCTCTACCCCGAACGGATCGTCAACCGGGGATTCGACTGGCGGACGAAAGAGCCGGAGGGTTGGTCAGGCGAGTGGCGGGGCGAGGCGATGGGACGCATCTCCCTCCAGGGGGCCTGGCCGCTCCACCCCAACACCTTTCAGTACCTGCGCGTGGAGTGCTACGCCCCCGGCGACGGCGCGGGCGTCGCCAACGGCGGTTTCGGGGGCATCGCCGTGACGCAGGGGGCGCAGTATGACCTCTCGTTCTACGCGCGCCGCCATGCGGATTTCGCGGGCGGGCTGACCGTGCGGCTGGAGACGAAGGACCGCCAAGCACTCGCGGAATACCGGATCGCGAAGGACGGCTGGACGAACAGGGAACGGCAAGGGGAGGGGGGCCTGCCGCCGGAGTGGGCGCAGTACACGGCGGTCTTCACGCCCGCCCAGACCGTGGCCGACGCGCGGCTCGTCATCCTGCTGGACGCGAAGGGCACGGTGGATCTGGAACTGGTCTCGCTCTTCCCGCGCGACACGTTCAACGGGCGCACGAACGGTCTGCGCAAAGACCTCGCGCAGATGCTCAAGGATCTGCGCCCGGCGACGCTGCGCTTCCCGGGGGGGTGCCTCGTCGAAGGTCACGACTTCGACACGATGTACTGGTGGAAACGTACGGTCGGGCCGCTGGAGGGGCGCGCGGTGAACGCGAACATCTGGGGCTACTGGCAGACGCACGGCCTCGGCTATTACGAGTATTTCTGCTTGGCGGAGGACATCGGCGCGGAACCGCTGCCCATCCTCGCGGCGGGGCTGACCTGCCAGTTCCGTGCACCGAAGGCCGTGCCGCTCGACGCGCTCCAGCCGTTCATCCAGGATGCGCTCGACCTCATTGAGTTTGCCAACGGCGCGCCCGGCACCCCGTGGGGACGCGTCCGCGCGGAGATGGGACATCCCGCGCCGTTCAACCTCAACTACATCGGCATTGGCAATGAGAACTGGGACCACGTGTTCCTCGACCGTTATGCCATCATCGCGCAGGCGGTGAAGGCGGCGCACCCCGAAATCAAAATCATCGGCTCCGCCGGGGCTTCGCCCGAGGGTGCGATGTTCAGGCTCGGCTGGACGCGCAACACCGAGCTCAAGACCGATCTCGTGGACGAGCATTTCTACCAGTCGCCGGACTGGTTCTTCCGCCAGGTCAACCGCTATGACGCCTACGACCGCAACGGCCCGAAGGTGTATGCGGGCGAATACGCCTGCCACACGCCCGACCGCAAGAACAACCTGCTGTCGGCGCTGGCGGAGGCCGCCGTGATGACGGGCTTCGAGCGCAACTCCGATGTCGTCGAAACCACCGCCTACGCGCCGCTGTTCAACAAGGTCGGCAACACCCAATGGGACATCAACCTGATCTGGTTCGACAACACGCGCGTCTTCGGTACCCCCTCTTACTACGTCCAGAAACTCTTCATGCACCACCTGCCCGACGTCCTGCTCCCCACGGAAACCGCCGGGCTGACCGAAGCATCACTGCCGCCGTCCGGCACGATCGGTCTGCACACGTGGAACACCGCCGCCGAGTTCAAGGACATCACCGTGACGGGCAAAGGCGGCGAGACGCTCTACCGCTTCGATCCCGAAAAGAAGCTGGAGGGCTGGGGCCCGGCCAGCAAAGGCAACTGGCGCATCGAGGACGGCGCCATCGTCCAGACCGACGAAAGCGTCTCGTAGGACGCGGTGCTTCGCTACGCGCCCGGCCTCGCATGGTCCGACTACACGCTCACCCTCAAGGCCCGCAAACGTTCTGGGAAAGAGGGCTTCATCCTCCGCTTCCGCGACCGGGGCGGGCAACCGCTGCACCTCAACTTGGGCGGCTGGAACAACACCGAGCACGCCATCGAGCACGGCCCGGAACGGATCCCCCATATCCGCGGGACGATCGAGACGGGCCGCTGGTATGATGTGAAAATCCAGCTCGACGGCACACGCGTCCGCGCATGGCTCGACGACGCACCGCTCTTCGACATCGCAATCCCCAACCGGACGGTCACGCGCGCCTATGTAGTGGCAGGGCTCGACCGGAAGGCAAACGAGATTATCATCAAGGCTGTTGTCCCCGGGGATCAGCCGGTGCCGGTGGCGTTCACGTTCGAGGGGGCGAAGGTTGCCGCGCGGCAAGTCAAGCGTGTGACACTCTCGGGCAATCTGGATGCCACCAACACGCTCGACGAACCGTTGCGCATCGCGCCGAGCGAAGACACGGTGACATTCACCGCCGGTCCCGCAGCATCCGTGACCCTCCCCCCCTCCTCCCTCACCATTCTGCGCGTGCCTGTCGAATGATGGTCTGCAGGCGGCACGGTACTAGGGCGTGTTCACACAAAACGTTATGTTGACATCAAACAAGACCAAAGGTCTTGCGGATCGTTGCGCAGGGCTTTCAGCCTTGTGGCTTGCGAGGAGACCTAGGGGACACAAGGGACCTAGGGGACGAGGGCATTCCCCCCCTGCGTCCCATAGGTCCCTTAGGTCTCCTCTCGCGTGCGCAAGGCTTTCAGCCTTTTGTG
>WRML01000270.1 GCA_009777165.1 Kiritimatiellota bacterium | reverse complement strand
CTACCTACCCCCCCTTTTGCTGCCTCACAATCTCGTACAGCGCGATGCCCCCCGCCACGCCGGCGTTGAGCGACTCGACCCTCCCCCGCATGGGCAGGCACGCGATGAAGTCGCACGACTCCCGCACCAGCCGCGAGATGCCCTCCCCCTCACTGCCCACGACCAGTCCCACCCGCCCCTTGAAATCCACCGACGTGTACGGCCGCGCGTCCGTTCCGAGGTCCAGCCCCGTCACCCACGCCCCCGCCGCCTGCACCTCCTTAATCGCGCGGACGAGGTTCACGACCCTTGCCACGCGCAGGTGTTCCGACGCGCCTGCGGACGCCCGCACGACCCCCGGGGTCACGCCCGCCGCGCGGTCCTCCGGGATCACCACCCCCGTCACGCCCGCCGCATCCGCCGTGCGCAGCAGTGACCCTACGTTCTGCGGATCCTCGATGTGGTCGAGGAACAGGACGATCGCGTCCGCATCCTCTTTCACATCGTGCACAATCTGATCAAACGCGACATACGGGAACCCCCCCACGCGGATCGCCACCCCCTGGTGGTTCCCCCCCTCGCAGAGATCATCCAGCGTGTCACGGCCCATCGCGTGGACGGGGACCCCCCGCTTCCGCAGACCCCCCCTTAACGCCGCGACATCCGGTGCGTCCCGTCCTCCCGTTACCGGCGGGAGCGCGGCCTCGTACAGGTGGCGCCGTTCCGCCCTCAGCATCTCCAGCACCGGGCGCCGGCCATAGATCCACTCCCCCCGCTCAGACGCCGCCGCGCCCCTCCGGGGAGTACCCTGAAAATCCTGATTGAAATGTGTCCGCAATCCCATGAACCGTTATTTTCCCATTTTATGCCGTAACTGTCAACACCGTCCTGTGACCTGCCCACCAAAAAAAAGCCGATGCGTTCTGACCCCAATCGCCACAACAGGCTGTACACGGGATACGTTTTTTTTTCTTGCGCCCTTGGTGTCTCGTGTGAAAGCGATTATGCCCATTATGGTCTCCCCTGGATGCGGGGCAGGTCATTCATCGCAAGCCCGCACGGCTCGTAGACGGCACGGTAATCCTGCGCCTTCGCGGTGCGCGCCCAGACCTCCGGGTCACCCAGGTTTTCGCCGAAGAGCGGTGCGCCGATTCGAACCTTGCGGCGCACAGGGTACGTGGCAAGCACGCCCCGCGTGTCGGGGTTCGCTTCCGGCGCGACAAAACCCGCGTTCGGAATCATACACCCACTCCCGGCGAGAAAACCCACGCCGTACAACGCCTTCTGCAGAAACCCACGACGATTTGACAATGGTGTATTCATTATGGGATGAGTATGGCACAAACGCCGTGTGATGTCCACACCTTTTGATTGCCACCTTTCAGATATTCTATGGTGCTCAGGGCGGGACTCGAACCCGCACACCTTTCGGCATATGCCCCTCAAACATACGTGTCTGCCATTTCACCACCTGAGCAGGGGAAAACGGATATCACTTTACCCTTTTTTGCGCCGCTTGGCAAGCGCAAAGAAAAGAAAACTCCAAAAACATGAAAACGCATTTATCGGACCATCAGGATGAAGCCGCCGAATGAACTCTATTTTCTTCCTATTTTGTTCTGGCCACTCGCCACGAATCACGGCATCTTCACGTCGAGGCAATCGAGGCCGAACATATGGCTGTCGCCCTGCATCCGCTCGTTCTTCCCAGCAATCTTGACGTTGAGGGTGTTCGCGCCTTGCTTGAGGTCAACCACGCCAAGCTCGACGGGCTTGGTGATGACGCCGTCGTTGAAACCGTCGAAGCCCTTGGCGATCCATTCGCCGTTGACGCCGATGTCAACGATCGCGTAGTCAATCGCGCAGGTCACGGTGGCGGTGAGTTTCCGGCGGCCGGCCTCTTTCATGTGGAACGTGACGGTGAGCTCGTTGCCGGGCTTGTTGTCAATCCACCAGATCTGGCGGGTGTCGCTCCAGACGTCGCGGCCGCCCTGCACGGTGGTGCGGCCGCCGGCGGCGGAGGCGTCGAGCGTCTCGCCCTCGATGCGGCCCTCGGAAATCGCGGTGATGCCGTAGATGTCCTGGCGCTTGGTGACGGCGAGCAGTTGCGCGAGCTCTGGCTCCGGGCCGCGGTTGGAGACGCCGCCGGGCTTCATGTACCACATGGTGACGGGGGCGTAGTTGACGATGACGTCCGCCCAGTGCCACATCTCCATGTCGAACTGGATGCCCGTGCGGAAGGGGATGGCGTCGAGCGCGCGGTAGCGGGTGTTGATGGAGATGTCGGCGCTGCCGTTGCCGCTGCCGTAGGGCTGGGCGATGAGCGGGTGCATGAAGGGGGTGGAGTTGCACCAGGCGTAGCCGTAGTAGTCCTCGGACCCGGTGCCGATGTAGGACGGGAAATCCTCGCCGTCAACGTAGATTTTCTCGTCGCCCTCGCCCCACCAGTCGTTGCAGGTGTTGAAGACGGTGACGCCGGTGCCGACCAACACGCCCTCGCCCGTGAGGGTGACGTAGTTCACGTCGTAGTGGTCGTTCTTCTCGAATTGATTATCCTTGCGCGTGCGCACACGGTTGAGCTCCGTCCAGCCCGCGCCGAAGTGCATGCTGCTCTCGTCCCATGCGTAGGGGGTTGTCATCATCGCGCTCTGCGAGATTGTCACGGGCTCCTTGCCGAGGTTGCGGATGGTCAGCACGCATTCCTTCTTGAACGGCATGACCCACGCCGCGAACATCCGCCCGTCCGCGTTGGCCTCGGTGTAGCGCGTCCTGTACGGCGAGAAGCGGTAGCCCGTGCCGAAGAAGTCGCCCGCGGGCGCCCACACGGTACGGTTGCCGTCGAACGACATCTCGATGACGGTCGAGCGCAGGGCCTCGCGCCAACCCACCTGCCCCGGCAGCCCGTCGCCCGTCGTGAGCGCCATGGACAACAGGCGTACGGCGGCCGCGCCCTTGACTTTGCGCGTGACGGCCCCCCCGGGCTTGATCACGCCGTCGAAGTGCCCGATGGCGGCGGTCTTGGCGACGGACGCGGCGAGCCAGTCGAGCGGCTCGTTCATGGCGGCGTTGGCTTTCTCGATCCTCGCCTGCTCGCGCTTCAGCACGTCCATGGAGAACGACTCGACGCGGACGCCCGGGGCGTAGGTGCGCGCCTCGATGTTGTAGTAGCACGACTCGCCGTGCTCCTTCGCCCACACGTGCGGGCTCTCGTAGGTGATCTTGCAGCTTTTCGCGTAGGGGATGGGCAGGTAGAGGTTGCGCCCGGACGAACAATACGCCGACAGCGGGAAGCCGCACAGCTTCGTGCCGCTGATGAAGTCCTTGAGCTTGCCGCTGAAGACGGGCTCATCCTTGCCGTCAATGTAGAGGCGCAGGGTGGTGCCGTTCTCATTGTCGCCCGTGTGCCACCAGCGGACGATCGCGCCGGGGCCCTTGGCATCGAGCATGACCAGTTCGCGGCGGCCGCGGTCCTCCTCCACGCGGATGAACTGCGAGGCGTCGCCGTTCGCGAACCAGCCCGGCTTGTCCTTCGCGACGGACGCGCGGTCGTAGCTGCTGTACATCCGCGACGTGTAGGCGGGGAAGCGCGTCAGGCGGTCGCGGTCAACCATTTCATCGAGCAATGTGCCGAGCGTCACATCCTGCGCCACCGCCGTGACGGTTACTGCGAGAGCCGAGAGAACGAACAACGTCTTTTTCATGTGTCAATCCTTTTATACGAGTTGAATGAAAAAAGCGTAGCACATTTCCCATACATTACGAAAGAAAAAAATCGGTGCGCGAAGTTTTTTGCGAAGTTTTTTTTCTTGCTAGAGCAGGGGTTTTGCAGTCCTCTTATACGAGTTGAATGAAAAAAGCGTAGCACATTTCCCATACATTACGAAAGAAAAAAATCGGTGCTCGAAGTTTTTCGCGAAGTTTTTTTTCTTGCTAGAGCAGGGGTTTTGCAGTCCTCT
>WRML01000269.1 GCA_009777165.1 Kiritimatiellota bacterium | reverse complement strand
CTAGCCCCCCCCCCCCCCACACGCCCCGCGGATGCCCGTTTTTGCGAACATTGCGGGGTTTATCTTCAGGCAGACGGCCCCCCCCCCCGTCGGCAGGCCGCCGATGAGCGCCAGCACGGCGGTCGTGAGGAACAGCGCCATGGGGTCGTTGCTGCCGGACTCCAGTTCCAGCAACGGGCGGATGTGCCCCTTGAGACTGACCCCCCGCGAGCGCATGATGGCGAACACTGCCGCCGCGTCCGTGGAGGAGACGATGGAGCTCAGGAGCAAGGCGTGCAGGAACGGGGTCCCGGGAAACGCCCACCACACGAACAACGCCAGGAACACGGCGGTCAGCGCCACCCCGAACGTCGCGAGGCCGAGGGCGCGCCACAGCACGGGGCGGATGGATTTCCAATGCGTGTCCAGGCCTCCCGAGAAGAGGATGAGCGAGAGCGCGAAGATGCCGATGAAGTTCGCCAGCTCCTTGCTGGTGAACTGAAGCCCTAGCCCGTCCGACCCCGCCGCCATCCCGATCCCGAGGAACATCAGCATGATGGGGATACCCATGCGGTCGGACGCACGGTTCGCCATGACGCTCACCACAAGGAGTGCGCCAAGGACAAGAAGGAAGAGCGACGGATTTGAAAAAAACGACATACACGCATCCTGAATAAGTCTCTAAAAGTAATGCTTATATCAAAATGCCCCGCCGAACGCAAGCGACAAAACGAAAAACAAAGGAACAATTTTATTCCTGTGAATTGGTAAACCAACCGCGCCAACCGCGCGAGTGCGGTTTGTGTGCTGGGGGATATCGGGGAAGCCCCCCCCCTCGCCTACACAAACAGGGGGGGGATGTGCTCATCCCCCCCCACGTTGGCACTGCACAACAGCACCGCTACACGTTATTTGTCCATGACCTTGATGCGGAGGTTGCGGTACTCGATTTTCATCGGGGGGCCCGCATGCATCTGGAGCGTGATGGCGCCGTTCTTGGGGGCCTGTCCCTTGGGGTAAACCGCGAACCCGGAGAGGTTGGGGGCCCCGCTGGGCTTGCCACGGTAGTCAATGAAGTGGCACGTCAGCACGCCGTTGAGGTAGATCGAAATCTCCGAGCCCTTGCACACCACGCGGTAGGTGTTCCAGTCCTCGATCTTGTAGAGTTTCTGCAGCTCGTTCGAGTCGGCGAAACGCCATGCGGATTTCTCGCCGTCTGGCGCGAGCGTAGTGCATTCGCCACGCCCGCCGACAAGGTGCATGGCCGGATGGTACAGGAAACCGACGTATTCGCCAGTGCCGTTGCAGTCGGCCTGATAGCCGGTGTCGCGGTCGGCGACGGCCTCGGACCTCAACTGGATACCGGAGTTGGCGCTCTTGCTGAGGCGGAAGTCACAACGGATCTCGAAGTCGCCGGGCTTGCCGCCGGTCCAGATGAGATGGTCGTTTTTCGTGCAGGGTTTGTCGGGGGTGCTCTCGCCGACGAGCAGCCCGTCGCGCACGGACCACCAGCCCTGCTTCGAGTCCCACCCGGTGAGATCCTTGCCGTTGAACATGGAGGCGAATCCCGTCTCGTCCTGCCCGGGCTTGAGCTCGTCGGCGATGGTGCTCTGGACGTCCTTACGGTCCTCGTCGCGGGTGAGCACGCCGTTGAGCTTGGTCAGGTAGGCAATCTTCATGCCGGGGGCGAGGTCGGAGTTGTCGAGCAGGCGCTTGTAGGCGCGGAGCGCGAGGGTCTTCATGCGGTCGGGGATCGCGGGCTGCTTGAGGATGTCCTCGAGCGCGGGTAGGGTTTCGAGGCTCTTGGACTCGAACAGCAGGCGCATGGCGGCTTCCTTCAGCGGCGCGTTGGCATCCTGGTTGGCGGCGGCGCAGATGACGTCGAGCGCCTGCTTGTTACCGAACGCGGAGTAGACACGCAGGAGGGCGGTCTTCGCGTCGCCTTTCGCCTTGGCGTAGGCGTCGTTCAGCGGCTTCAGCACGGCGGCGGGGATCCCCGCATTCTCGAACGTGACGGTCTCGTTCTCCTTCACCGTAACCTGTTTCTCGACCCCCTCGACGGCATAGGTCAGGTAGAGGCTCTTCACCACGCCGTTCGCAGGGTCCCCTCCGGCCAAGGCGTTGCTGGCGGGGAAGGAGGCGGCACCGGCCTTGACCTGGGCGGCGACCTTGTCCGTGATGTCCACCGTCTTGTTCTGTTCCTTACTGCCGTAGATGGCCTTGCGGATCTCGATGTTGGCGTTGGGGGCGACCTGCCGCGAGCAGAGCGACATGACGGCGCGCACGGCGGTGTCGGAGGAGGGCTTGGCCTGAAGTGCGACGATGAGCGCGTCGAAGTGCTCCAGCGCGGTGATGTCGCCCAGTGCCTTGAACGCGGCATCGCTGACGGCATTGTCCTCGCCGACCGCGAGCTTCAGCAGCGCGGGGATCGCGCCCTTGTCGCGGATCTGCATCGCGACCCCGATGCCCACCTGCTGGCGTTTGGCATCCGGCGAGCTGAGCAGTTCGTTCAGGGCGGCGGTGCGCTGGGGGCTTTCCGGGAAACAGCCCAGGAGGGCCTGCGCCTCGGAGGCGATCCCGCGGTCGTCCGACATGGCGAGCGTGGCGATCTCGGGGATGGCGGCGGCCATACCGACGCGCGTCACCGCTTTGATGGCGGCAATCTGCTGGGAGGGAGTGCCGTCCTTCAGGATCTCGCGCAGGAGGGGCAGCGGGATCTGCTCACCGCGTTCGGCGATGACCGCGCACAACTGCTCGCGGATGAGGGGGACTGCCTGAAGCGCCTCAACCAACACCTTCTGCACGGCATCGGACTTCGGAAGCTCATACGCCACCCGCAGCGCGATATCCACGGCGTCGGGATCCTTGCTCTCGAAGTCGGCGCGTTTCAGGCCCTTCGCCAGCAGGTTCCCGCGCAACGCGGCCGTGCGGACGATCTTGGGCGTGACGGCGTCGCCGGCCGCCAAAATGTCAGCGTACAGCGCGGTGTTTTTCTCCGCGCAGTAGATGTACGCCCGCGCCGCCGCCTCGGATTTCCCGAGGAGGGGTTTGAGCGCCTTTGCCGCATCAGCGGTGCCGATCTTGCCGAGCGAAACGGCGGCGGCATCAGCGACCATCTTGTCGCCGGCACCGAGGCATTTCGCCAGAATCGGCGTGGCGGCCGCGTCGCGGCGGTCGCCCATGGACTGGAGCACGCCCACGAGCAGCTTGCCCTGCAGTTTCCCTGCGGCGGCGCGGAACACCTCGTCCACGGCAGGGTCGGGGATCATCACCAGCCCGTACCGTGCGGCATGGTGCATCTCCGCGTTGTCGAGCAGTTCGGCGAGTGGGGCGATGGCGGCTTTCGTGCCGATTTGCCCCAACGTGTGCGCGGCCATCACCCGCTCGTTGAGCGAGGCCTCCGATTTCAGCTTCGCGATGAGCTCCGCCTCGGAGGTCTGCGCGTGGGCCACGAGGGCCGCGCACAGCAGTGTAAGTGTGAACAATGTGGAATACGATTTCATGTGATTACCTTTCATTCGAGTTTTTAGTTTATAGTTTTTAGTTTTTAGTTGCATTGTTTCCGAGTCATTGAACTAGAAACTAACAACTAACAACTAAAAACTTCTCCTTTTTAACTGACTTGCCAGCCTTCACGTTGAGCCCGCAGGCGCAGGCGGTTTGCCTCGTCGTCATTGACGAACTCCTCCTTCACGGGATCCCACGTCATGTCGCGCTTCAGCCAGCTGGCGATGTTCGCGATATGTACGGTGGACATCGTGCGGTGCGTCACGACATGGTTCGCGATCGTCAGCCGGCGTGTCTTCACGCAGTTGAGGAAGTCGCGCATGTGGCTTGCGACGCGCCCCGTCCGCGCCAGGTAATTCTGGAGCACGACCGCGTAGTCGGAGAGGATCGCGGGGTTCGAAGACTCCGGGCGTGAATAACCGTCCGCGCATGCCACCCACGCCTCCGAGCCGACGTAGGTCACG
>WRML01000268.1 GCA_009777165.1 Kiritimatiellota bacterium | reverse complement strand
GCCCCCTGCGGCTGCACCGCGACATGCAGATCTCCGGCGTGCACACCCTCGCGCTGACCGGCCCCCCCGGCGCGTTCAGGGTCTGGGTGTCCGCGTCCACGAACGGGACCCCCCTGCTCGAATGCGGCCAGACCGTCAGCAGCACCTACTACTCCACCTTCGTCCCGGACACCGAGAACGACATGTGGCTCGAGGCCCTCCTCCCCGGCGAGGCCGACCTCACCTTCGCCTTCACCGGCACCGTCAACGCCCTCGGCATCAACCACCAGGACACGCTCAAAATCACGACGATTACGGTCAGTATTGTGCCAGACAGTATGGAGGGGCTTGTCGAGCTGGATGATGGTGACGATGACCCACGGACACGGGTGTTTGCAGTCTCTGTGGCTGGACAGTTTGAGATATTTCCCCTGCCTGTCACTGTCCGAGCGAAATTCACGCCGGAAATCTCAACCGACCTCTTGCCAGCCGGATGGACACTGCAGGGTGGGGACGGCGCAGACCCGTTTGAGAGAACCATTAGCCGCTGGCCTTCGCCCTCAAAAACGGAGTTCACCTTCTCGTGCAACGATTCCGATTCGGGTGCAAAGACTACCATCTATGTGTATAACGCAAGGTTGGGCCTTTATGCAGATGCGGGCGCAAGTAATCTGCCTGATGTCGGTCACAGTTGGACGGGGCTTTACCTTGACGAGGATGCTCGGGAATTGTTAATCAACAAGGCAGATGAAGACTATCTCACGGAGATCGGCTTCTGGCCGTCTATTTCAGGAAACCCATTTTGCCCTGGGGCGATAAGATTGGGGGCGGCGGCACACGAATATCATCTTATCACTGGCGCCAAGGAATATCCTATCTCCATTGTTGACCTCAGAGAAATCCTCCCGCGTTTGCGAAACGGCAAGAATAACCCTCCAGATTATAATCTCCTTACCTTCAACTGTACGGATTTCGCTATCCTCCTGGGCGAAAACGTCAAAGTCTTTACCATGAGTTCCAACGGCATCTCGACACCGTGGATTTTCTCAAACTGGCTCAATACCCATTAACGAGGGCATTTATATGAAAGAACAAATCACTCTCATAATCCTTCTTTTTATTTTGATGCTTTTCCCGGTTTTCATGCTGCAGTGTGCCATGAAATCAAAAGGCGGGGGGGGGCGTTCTGCAACAGATGTTGCCCGGCATGAAACCATACGTGAAATGCGAAAACGGGATACTGCTCTGCCGATGTCTGCCACGAGTAACGCAATGGCTGTTCCTAACCAAGGGAAGGCTTCGGAAGATGCGTCCCAGAAGGCATGGGAAATGCAAGACACAAAAGTTGTGGCTTTCGTTCCGGGCATCGTCCCCGTGACGAACGCAGTGCTGGCGGATATTGTCGCGTCCATCGGGACGTTTGTCGAGGAGGGGAACCGTATCCTGCGGTCGGGAAACTATCAGGCGCACACACACAACGGGTCCACGTGGTTACGGCATGAAGACCGCCAAGCGAAACAGGTTTGGACGTTTTATCGGACTTCAACAGAGGTCCAAAGTTATTCGGACAATGAGCTGATGCAGGGTGTGTCAATCGTCCGACTTGTGGTCAACCCTACAACTGGAGAGCTTGTCTCGTTCGCAGACCATCAGAACGAGGAATTTCTTTTTGTGCGTCCCGACGAAAAATACCCCGTCAAATACAGCAAACCGCTTACTGAAAAAACAGGGATGGAGTTGCGCTGGGATAAAGACGGAGGGTTAATCTCTAGCAATATCTACTACAGGGGGAAAAGCGGAGGAGTCATCGGCTACGGTGATCCGCCACCCTCTGCTCTTTTCGGGCAGTGATGTTTGGAGGCTACATGGGGAAAAGGGGATGAGAGGCCGTACAAGCCGCCGTCAGCAATGGCACCCTGTGGTACAGGGACAATCCGGTCGACACAGACGGGAACCCACTCTTGCAACCCACAAACAAATGAGGGACAGATGATGAAAAAAACGGTGTTGTGTGTAATGCCCATTGTACTGTTTTGCGCTGGAATGATTGTATTGGTGCGGCACAATGTGTTTTTCAGAGAAGAACATTCGGGAATTTTCCCGTTGCCCAGCACCCTGATTGGCCTATCATCCGAGGAACTGTTAAGGAACTATCCCACAGGAGAAATCCTTTTTGAGAAAAGGAACAATGGGCAGATTTTGGAAGGGGGGATCGTCACCTACGACCTTCTGACAAACGAATTCTGGGACACGTTATGGGTTGGCATCGATAATTCCGAAGTAAGGTCTTTTAGTTATTTAAAGGATGAGAAGGACGATGCGGTACGAAATATCAAACCGTTGTTTAAACGGCTTAAGCAACTGCTCGGCACGGCATTTGAAAAAAAAGTCACATATGGCGAAACGAAGTCTCGGTGCGCCATGTATGTCTGGAAACGGGAGAAGGATGTTGTCGTATTCAGCCACAGTCCTGTTGCCCGATACAAAAAGGGGGACTTTTCTTTTTGCCAATTAACGGTTGCGTCGAAAATTGAGGATATTGGCGCCCTCTATAAGAACATGGCAACAGACAGTGTCCCCGAAGACGAGATGTTGTGGGCTGATGCGATGGATGAGTAAACAATGGTATACTGTGGCACATGGACAATACGCTCAATTCAGGCAGGTATCGGCAACCGCACCTGCGGGCAGTCAGCCTCAAGTCAATGTCCCGATCTCCAAGACATTAGCCAAGGGAAGGACGGCATGAAGAAAATGACGAGAAACCGTATCGGTTGTGCCGGGTTGCTGGGCATTGCCGTTGCCGTGGCGACCGCACAGGGGCAGCAGATAGACGAGGAGGCGCTACACGAGAGAATCCTTGAAATCTGCAAACCTTACCTTGCAGATTTAACGCTGCATCCCAGTGCAAACGCACGGGAACGAGTCCTTGAAGGCGGGTTGTCTCCAGAATGGGTGACGGAGGTAATGGAAAACCTGGTCCGCGAGAACCTGCCTGTCCTTGAAGCGATGGGCAAAGATGCCGAGCATTTACGCAATGGTGGGTCTCGCGCGTATAACGCCACAGTTGATAAAGCTGTCAGCCCTATTCTCATGCTGGGGGTGCTTCCTGGACCTAAAACCCTTGACCTGCTCAGTGAGTGCGCCTCATTCAAGGCAAATTCCTATATCCGCTATTGCGCAATCGACTCCTACATCGCCATTGCAGGAGGGGATTCTACGCCGTTCCTTCAGGAAGCCATCGCAAAAAGGCTGACGTTCAACAATCTGATTGTACGGCACATCGGGGGTGTTATCCCAAAACTCAAAAAGGAAGGGCGGGACGGCGACGTGGCAAAACTCCTTTCCTTCCTGCTGGAACAGGCGCAGACGGAGCAAGACTGGACTGCCGCAAGCGCATTAGACAAATTTTTGTGTTCCGCGATTGATGGTTATGCGCAAAGCGTGCAACGCGAACAGGCTGTCCGGAGGTTTATCGATTCAGAGAATGAATCTGCCCGCGAGGGTTTCGCAGAAATCAAAGCCGCCGTTGACGCCGTCCCCGCCGACAGGCGCACGGACTTGGGCGGACGGTTCACCCGGGAGGGGCCGAACGGCGGGGCGGACGGCGAGGACGGCGGCACGGGAACGCCCCCGTCCAGCCGCACATGGCTCCGCCTTGCCCTCGCCCTCCTCGCCCTCCTCGCCGGAAGCGCGGCGGCGTGGCGGAAAGCAAAGCGGAAATGAGATGCAAAACGCGAGGCAAACAATCGGTGAGAATCGGTGTCACCTGTCACCCGTCGAGAGCGTCGGGGCGCGGCTCGCGTTCGGCGAGTCGGGGTGGCCCGTGCCCGTCGCGCCGGGCGTCCTGTGCCCCCTGCGGCTGCACCGCGACATGCAGATCTCCGGCGTGCACACCCTCGCGCTGACCGGCCCCCCCGGCGCGTTCAGGGTCTGGGTGTCCGCGTCCACGAACGGGACCCCCCTGCTCGAATGCGG
>WRML01000267.1 GCA_009777165.1 Kiritimatiellota bacterium | reverse complement strand
CCCCCCCTGTGACCGCCCGGTACGCGCGCTACTGCGGCCCGGACGCCTCATACGGCAATGCCGCCGAAATCGAGTTCGTGCTGGCCGACCAGCCCCCCCTACCCCCCAACGGCCTGACCGTCACCGCCTCGGACATCACCAACATGTATGCCGTGCTGTCGTGGCGGCTGAACGACGTCGGCTCGCTCATCTCCTCCGTCCTCGTCCACCGCGCCACCAGCCCGGGGGGGCCCTACGTCTGCATGACCCCCGAGGGGCTGGACACCCCGCAACAGGAATGGACGGACACGGACCTCATCCCCGGCGTCACCTACTTCTACCGCCTCACCTCGCTGTGGGTCCCCGCCGCCGGCCCCCCCCTCGAAAGCGAGCCGGGCCCCCACGTCTCCTACCTCCCCTACGCGCGCCTCGAACGCGACTGGATCGACAACACCCAGCTCAAGCCCGGCATGACCATCCTCGGCCTGCACTACACCCCCTACAACGGAGACTACCTCATCGAGTTCCTCTTCGACGGCGACACGGGCACCTCCCCCGACACCTCTGGCAACTCCCCGAACTCCTCGAGTAACCCCGCCGTCGGCGTGGACCTCGGCAAGCCCCACTGCATCCAGTTCATGCGCTTCGTGGCACGGGAAAACCAGTTGGGGCGGCTCAACGGCGCGGAGCTGCGTGGCGCCAACGACCCCGACTACACCAACAACTTCACGCGCCTCGCGACCTTCGCCAACAGCGCAAATTTCCAGTTCATCACCATCCCGACCGTGACATGGGAACCGTTCCGCTACATCTTCGTCCAGCGCCCGGACGAGTACGTGTTCAATGGCAACATCGCCGAGCTCGAACTGTACGGGTGGGACCCCGATGCCTTCGCCGGACTCTTCAGGGCCCCCCCCCACGTGGACCTCTCCATCCAGACGGGGGGGGTCCAGCTCGACTGGGAACCCGACGCCGCGCAGGACTTCTACCGCATCCAGCGCAGCGCGGACGGCATCTCCTGGACGGATGTCGGCACGACAGACACCCCCCCCTTCACCGACGGATCCGTCACCGCCGGCCAGCACGTCTTCTACCGCATCGTTGCCGTGCGCGGTACCCCCCCCAACGAGGAGACCGCCACCTCCGCCGTCTATCCCATCATCGCCTACTTCCTCGGCGGGGGGACCGGGCTGACCGCCACCTACTTCACCAACTACTTCCTCGCCTACGACCCCGCCGAGGCATGGGCCGGAACGTTCACCGAGGGCCCCCTCGACTGGGGCAACATCAACACCGTCCGCCCGGAAATCCCTGGCTCGGCGGACAACTTCCGCATCGTCTGGACGGGCAAGCTCATCGTCCCGTTCGAGAGCGACTACACGTTTTACGCCACCTGCGACGACGGCTTCGCGCTTCGCATTGACGACACGTTCGTGCTCAACCGATGGTATTACACCTCCGCGACGGAACAGGTGACCGTCCACCTCACCGCCGGAGAGCACCCCCTCCGCCTCGACTACTTCCAGGCCGGCGGCGGCAAGGGGATGAAACTCGAATGGGGGGGACCCGTCGAACGCGCCGTCATCCCCGCGTCGCAACTCCTGCCGGACCCCCTCCCCCCGAACGAGGACGTCTTCACGCAGACGGGCGACTGGCTCGGCCGCACCTTCGGCGGGAGGCGCCTCGGCTACCACACGCTCAACCCTGACGGCTCCATCACCCTCGGCTTTGCGGACGGCGACATCTTCTCGACAGCCGAGCAGTACCACTACGTCTGGCAGACCATCCGCGGCGATTTCATCTTCGAGGCGAAGGCCGACATGGACATTGACCCGCTCCGTCCCCTCGCGAAAGCGGTCCTGATGGTGCGCAACGACCTGTCCGGGGGGTCCCCCCTGATCGCCTTCTGTCATGCCCCCCAGAATGCGCAATGCATCGTGGACCGCCTCGTGCCAGGCGCGGAGATTGATTTCCAGATCCCGTGGACAGGGGAGCCGCCGGGCAACCCCCTCCACCTGCGGATCAAGCGTGTCAAGGATGTCTTCACGTGCGCCTACCGCGCCCCCGGCAGCGCGGCGTGGGTGGAGTATCCCGCGTTCACGGATTCCGGCGGCGTGTTCGAGCGTGAGCTTTACATCGGCATGGCGATAACCTCCGTCCTCGGCAACAGCCCCAAGATGCTCCAAGACGTGACCTTTTCCGAGATGAAGTTCACCCGCCTCAACGGCACGATGTTGATGATCAGATGAAGCCGTAGTCCCGTAGTCCTGTAGTCCCGTAGTCAAAAAAGTAAGGACTACAGGACTACAGGACTACGGGACGACGGGACTACGAGACAGGACGAAAGGACGGAAAGGACGAAAGAGACCATGAGAAAGACGATGATGATGATGACGGCCGCCGGCGCACTGCTCGCGGCGACTGCGACCCACGCGCAGTGGACGGACAACCCTCCCGCCGCCCCGGTGCTGGCGTTCGACGGCTGCGTCAACTGGCGCATGAACCTGATCTGGACGGGCGCGACGGACACCATCCTCTATGAGATTCAGCGGAAAATCGGGCACGAGGACGACTTCTCGCCCCTCTTCTCACGATACCACCAGTCGGAGAACATCCACTACTATATGGACTCGACGTTTTTCATGTATCAGGACACCGAGTACCGCATCCGCGCCCTCAACACCGCCGGCGCGTCGCCGTGGGTCACTGTCACGGGTCTCGCCCGCAACGGTGCGACCGGGCAGTGGATCGGCACCCCCGGCTCCTACAACAATTACGGCATGACGGGCGACAAGGCGTTCGACGGCAACGTCACGACCTATTTCGACGCGCCGGCGCTCAATGCGGATGACGCGTGGACGGGCATGGACTTCGGCGAGAACAAAGTGATCACCGGAATCCGCTTCGTGCCGCGCCGCGGCCTGGAGGAGCGCATGACCAACGGCTGGTTTGAGGTCGCCAACGACCCGGACTTCACCAGCCCCACGACCCTCCACACCGTGGAAACCATCCCCCCCGCCAACGTTGTCACGGAAGTGCCGCTGGACCCCCCCGTGACCGCCCGTTACGCACGCTACTGCGCACCGGAGGGCGCCTACGGCAACATCGCCGAGCTCGAGTTCGTCACCCCCCCCACCCCCATCCCCTCGACGGGGCTTACCGTCGCCGCCTCGGACCTCACCAACGCCTACGCCGTGCTGACGTGGAGCAGCCGCGACGGCATCGCCTCGCTCTTCTCCTCGACGCTCGTCTATCGCGCCACCAGCCCGGGGGGGCCCTACGACTGCATGACCCCCGAGGGTCTCTGCACCGAATGCGAATGGACGGACACGACCGTCGCCCCGAGCATCCGCTACTACTACAGGCTCACCGCGCTGGTGAACACCCCCTCCGGGTCCATCGAGAGCGAGCCGGGCCCCTACGTCGCCTATATCCCGTACATCTGGATCGAGCGCGACCCGGTCACCCTTGCGACGATCAAGCCCGGCATGGCACTGCTCGGCGCGGGCAACCCGTATGCGACAGGCAGGGATGTTGACCAGATGTTCGACAATGACCTCAACTCCTACGTTGACATGAAAGACAGGAACGCCGTCATCGGCGTGGACCTCGCCAAACCCTACTGCGTCGCGTTCATGCGCCACGCCGCGCGTTCGCCTTACCAAGGGCGGCTCAACGGCACGGAACTGCGTGGCTCCAACGACCCCGACTACACCAACAACTTCACACGCCTCGCGACTTTTGCCGGGGCCACGGTCGGGGCGTTCGTCACCCAGCAGACCGTCAACCAGGAGCCGTTCCGCTACATCTTCCTCCAGCACCCGGATGCGGGCGAGTTCTACGGCAACATCAACGAGCTTGAGCTTTACGGGTGGGACCCCGACGTCGCCAACAGCATCTTCAGGGCCCCCCCCTCCGTCACCATCTCCATCCAGCCAAGGGGGATCCAGCTCGACTGGGAGCAAGGCACCCAGCAGG
>WRML01000266.1 GCA_009777165.1 Kiritimatiellota bacterium | reverse complement strand
CCTAATTTTTCCGCATGGAGGGAGAGCGTCCCCGCGAGCCGCAACGAGAGCAATCCCGTGTTCGGCTCGCGAGGACGCTCGCCCTCCATGCCTTCGATTTCCCCCGCTGTTCGGGGGGATCGGCCCTTTCCGGCATCGGGACTGCCGGGACGTTTCCACGGAAACCGCAAGGGCCGCAACGACCACGTCCCATCATTCCCGCACGACGGGAAAGGAAAGGTACACACATGACCCACAAGACCATCATCGCGGCGTTCGCGCTCGCGTTGACCATCACAACCGCCCGCGCCGAAGAGGAAGTCGGGGCGCTCATCACCACGTTTAAATACGAAAGCGGCAGCGGCGCCACCTTCGAATGGGGCGACTACTCCAAGCTCGTCGGGCTCCGCCTCCTGACCGCGACGGACCTTGCCGGGCCTTGGGAGGAATGCGACGTCGCGCACAAAACCGACCCGCTCCTGCCCCTGAACGCCAAGGGCATCCAGACCCTCGCGAGGGTCGGCGAAGACCCCACGCGCTTCTACCGCCTCGTCGCGGTGCGCGACCCCAACCTCGGGATCCCCCCGATTGTCGAGACCCCTCCCGGCAGCGGCGAATACGTCTCGCCCCTCGCGGGATACACGCCGACCGTGTGGCAGAAGGTCAGTCAAGACGGCACACCCGTGACCCCCGCCGAATACTTCGGCGACGACAGCGGCGCGCCCAACCTTTCCGACCCGCTCCACTTCATCAGCGACTTCGACCGCGTCAACGGCGCAGAACCCTACGCCAACACCTACGCCCCGTCCAGCTTCCTCACGCAGGACGAGCTCGCCGCATGGCAGGCGCCTGAAATCGTGAGCTGGCTCCAAGGCGTTGACCACACCGTCAGGATTGACCTCAACGACTTCAGCGTCACGCGCCTCCCCGCCGACTTCCAAGTGAAGTCCGACCCGCGCGCGAAGTTCGACCGCCTCTACCTCCGCCGCATCAACCCCGGCACATTCCCGATGGGTTCCGACCCGACGGAGTTCGGGCGCAACCCCGACCGCGAGCAACTGACGGAGGTGACGGTCACGAACGGCTTCTACATCGGCGTGTATCCCGTGACGGAGGCGCAGTACGACCGCATCATGGGCGTTGTCCCTCCCTCGGACTCCGCGAAGGCGAAAACGCAGGTCAGCTGGACCCTTCTGCGCGGCAAGACATCCCTCGGCAATGTCCCCTCGGATGTGCTGGACGACCCCTCGGTGGACAGCCCCCTGGAAATGCTTCAGCGGCAAGTCCACGCGGCAAACCCCGGCTTGAGCCTGTTGAAGTTTGACCTGCCGACGGATGTGCGGTGGGAATACGCCGCCCGCGCGGGAACGACGGGGACGCTCTATGACGGCGACGACATCATCACGGCGGACGAGACAGCCCGTCGCAACGCGTTGGCATGGTGGCTCGGCAATGCAAAAGGAAGCCTGCAAAACCTGCATTACATTGTCGGGCTAAAGTCCCCGAACCCGGCGGGGCTTTATGATGTGCTGGGGAATGTTCATGAGTGGTGCCGCGACGCGCTCCCCAACAGTGCCAACGAGCAGTTGCCGGGCGGCGCCGTCAATGAGTGGCTGACTTCAAGCGGCTCATACCGTCTCCGTCGTGGTGGCTCGAGTGCCGGTGATTCGCCAAATATCCGTTTGGCTTACAGGGTCGGCAGTGCTGGCTTTGACAGCCCCGTGTCCGCCGACGGCACACACGCATTCGGCTTCCGTCTGTACGCCTACGGTGCGGAAGTCATCGAGCCGTAACCGGACCAGGGCAAACCAGCCCATGAAAACCAAGGCAGACCTGCGCACGGCGCGTGTGTCTGCCTTGTTTTTTTTTAGCCTTGTGCATGTCCCCCGTCCATCGTCGGGGGGGGGGACTACGGACGGGGGACAAGGGACGAGGGGATGCCCACGGGAAGAAAGCCCCCTTTCAAAAGGGGGCTTTCCGTCCGCCCTACCAAACGTAGGGGCGGGGCTTGCCCCCGCCCGGGCGGACACACGGGTCCGCCCCTACAGCCGTCCTCGCATGGGGGCGAGCCCACGCGTCGAAAAGCGGCGGCGAGCCGCCGCACGCCAGAGGTTGCGCCTTCTCGACACAGGCACGAAGGCTTCCCACCAAAGGCTGAAAACCTTTTGCATATGAGAGCATGGGGCGTTGCCCTACGCATTGACTTAACATGCGCTAATGTTTCCGAAAACGTTCTCGGCAGACCGCTCCACCTTGACGGCGCGGGAGGAGGGGAGGGTAACACGGCCGATGATGGCAGCATGGGGGATCCCCTCGGCGTGGAGGGCTTTCAGGAGCGCGCCGGCACGGAGAGGGGGGACAGACATGAGCAACCCCCCGGAGGTCTGCGCATCGTACAACACCGCCTGCTCGGCCTCCGTCATGTTGCTTGCGAACCGCGTGTGCTTTTCGCTGAAGGAGGCGTTGCGCTCGTTCGCGCCGCTGTACATCCCTGCCGTGGCGTAGTCCAGCGTGTCAGGGAGCAGGGGGAGGGCGTCGAACGCGATTTCGGCGGTCGCCTTGCTTTCGAGCATCATGCGCGTGAGGTGGCCGAGCAGCCCGAAGCCCGTCACGTCCGTGGCGGCCTTCACGCGGTGTCGCACCATGAGTTCTGCGGCGCGGCGGTTGAGGGTCGCCATGGATTCCGCCGCAGCTTTTTGCGCCCGGGCGGAGGCGCGCCCGAGTTGCCCGGCAAGCGCGATGATGCCCGTCCCGAGCGGCTTGGTGAGGATGAGCACGTCGCCCGGTTTTGCGGCGGCGTTGGTGGTGAGGGCGGAACGCGTCACGAGCCCCGTGACCGCAAGGCCGAACTTGACCTCGTCGTCGTTGATGCTGTGGCCGCCGACGAGGACCGCGCCGGCCTCGCCCAGCACGTCCATGCCGCCGCGCAGGATGGCGGTCATGGCAGAATGGGGAAGGGTGTGGATCGGGAACCCGATGATGGAGAGCGCGGTGACGGGCCCCCCCCCCATGGCGTACACGTCGCTCAGCGCGTTGCAGGCAGCGATGCGCCCGAACGTGTAGGGGTCGTCAACCCCCGGGGTGAAAACATCCACGGTCTGGACGAGCAACGTCCCCGGGCGGATTTCAAACACACCCGCATCGTCAGCAGTCGCCAGGCCGATGACGAGGCGTTTGTCCGTGACCTTCGGAAGTTTCGAGAGCACCGCATGAAGATCCTCCTGCCCGATTTTACTCGCACACCCCGCGCTACGGACATGCCGGGTCAGCTTCACGTCTACAGGCCCTTTGACGGGCAGATGTTCCCCCGCGCAGAGACACACGTTGTGGTGTTGGAACATGGGGCACGGGCACGGTTTCGACGGGTCGCACACGCAATGCCCGAGCCTGATGCTCCGCCCCATCACCTTCTTGCGTTTCGCTAAATCGGGTTTTTTCATGGCGGTGCTTCCCTTACCGATCGAGGCGGATTTGGAGGCGGCGGAAGGTGGGCTCGTCGAGGTTCTGGTCCTTCCACATGTTCGGCTCGATGCCGGGGGTTTCAGGCGGTTGCTTGGGGGGGGGCCTCTTCTGCTTGGTGGCCTTGACGGCACCCAGCTCCAGAACCGGCGGCTCGGCCGACGCGCCGGGGAACGCCCAGCTCTGAAACGCGAACACGACCAGCTCGATGCGCCCGTTGAAGGCGGGATCCAGCACCGTCCCCAACTCGACGCGGCAGTCCGTATGGTGCCACTCGCCCAGCCGCTTCTTGATGTCGCCGATCTCCGTCAGGCGCAGGTCATCCCCGCCCAAGATGCCGACGAGGATGGACCCCGCCCTGGCCAGCGTCTCGCGCCCGCGCAGCAGACGGCTGTCCCGCAGCGCCCGTATCAACTGTTCCACGCGGTCGTCGCCCAACGCGACCGCGCTGCCGAAGCTCGCGCTCGTGCCGTACATGACTAAATTGTGTAGCCGTTCGGAATCCACACAGACAAACCCGGGCCGGCTCACCATGC
>WRML01000265.1 GCA_009777165.1 Kiritimatiellota bacterium | reverse complement strand
GGCGGCCGCTGGGTGGCGGGCGGCGAGGCCCCCCTGCACCGCGACGCCCCCCCCCCGGCAGGGACGGGCTGCACCCGTTTCCGCGTGGACCTCTCCTGGAGCCCCCCCCTGCCGCGTTAAAAAAATCCACTTGACTCTTGACCTCCGCTTCGTCTATAATCCACCACTTCCCTTGAAATAGGGATGGAAGGACAGAGTTAGTAAAGACGGGTTTGAGAGCCAGTAGAACTAACCTAACAACGTCCCGACCAAGAGTCGGGAAATCGTTATCATACAATAGGGCATTTCGTCTGAAAGTAACGGAATTCGGTTCTATGAATTCTCATCTTCCCGACTTCTACAAAGCTAGGAGTCTTTTTGTTGGACAATCGTCGGCAACAACCGACAATAACAGAGGAAAGGCAGGAAGCATGAAAACATGCGAGATGACGGATAACAAGGTCGGACAGACATTCGTGTCTGTACCGAAAGGCGTGGTGTCATTGGTCTTAGGGGTGGTGGTTGCCGCTTCCCACGGTTGGGCGCAGGACGCGCTCATGAAGGCGGGGAAAATGCCCGGCGCCGTCAAGCAGCTGCGGCAGCTGCAGGAAAGCGTTGATGCGGGCGACACGTATCCGACGCCGGATGGCCCGCGGAAATTATACCGCCTCCCCGGGCGGTACGTGGTCAGGGGCCTTGACGCCAAGGGCGTGGACGACACGCTGCGCCCCTTGTCCGAAAAAGGCAAGCCGTTCGACGGGTATGGGCGGGTGGCGGTCCGCACGCATGTGGCGATGCTGTCCGCCCCCGGTATAGGGACGGAAAAGGATGGCGCGCCAAACGCGGTTGCGCCCGTGCAACGGAGGCGCGACAAGCCGGGGGCGGAGGCGGTGAAGGCGTCGCTGCTCAGCCTCCGCCAGGACACGGGCATCCGCGTGGATCCCGTCTTCGTGGATCCCGACAGCGGGCTGCTCCGGACCGTCGGCACGGACATCATCCTCCGCCTCAAAGCGGGTGTGAACGCGCAGGCGTATTTCGGCGGCGCGTGGGAACGGGCGCGCCCGCTGGACGGCACGAAGGACCAGTTCATCCTGACGCTGGAGGCGCAGTCGGCGGAGGAGGTGCTGGAGGATTGCTTCCGGCGGGCGGCCGACACGCGCGTCGAGTGGGCGGAACCCGATTTCGAAGACGAGGTCGTCCGGCAACACACGCCGAACGACACCTACTTCGCCCAGCAGTGGCACCTCAAGGGGGCTGGCGCCGGCAGCGTCCAGGCGGAGACCGCATGGGACACGGCAAAGGGGGATGATGTCGTGATTGCCATCGTTGACGACGGGGTGCAAACCACACACCCCGACCTGGCGGCGAACATCTTCTCGACCTCCGGCCATGACACCGGTTACGCGGGCGATGTCAACGGCTGGAATTTCGCGGAAGGAACGCCGAACGTCAACCCTGCCTACCCGGACGACAGCCACGGGACAGCCGTCGCAGGGGTTGCCGCGGCGGTCGGGGACAATGGGATCGGCGTCTCGGGCGTGGCGTTCCGCAGCAAGATCCTTCCCGTCAAGGTGTTTGCGGGGGACTATTTTGTGACCGCCTCGCAAATGGCGAGCGCCTTGCGTTATGCGGCCGGGTTAAGCGGTTCCGGCTGGCGGGGGGCGGACGTGATCAACCTGTCGCTCGGTTTCTCGCAGACCGTGACGGTTGACAGCGCGTTGACCGACGCGGCGACGAACGGCCGGGAAGGCAAAGGCTGCCCCATCTTCGTCTCGTCCGGGAACGGCGCCGTGGATTGGATGGATTATCCCATCAGCGTCACGGCCGGTACCCACACGCTGAGGATCGAGTACACGAAGGATTCGAGCGTTTCGGAAGGCATGGATTGCGCATGGCTTGACGACGTGTGGATGCCGGGCAGTGCCGCCGAGGGGTTTGAAGGCACGACCTTCCCGCCCCCGGGCTGGACAACGGGCGGCAATGCGCCATGGGTCCAGGAAACCAACGTGGCCTTCGCCTACCCTGACGGGAATAATGGCGTGAAGTCGGCCCGGAGCGGCGCCATCACGCATTCGCAATCCACGTGGATTCAAACAACGAGGACGTTCACCGCAGGAACGATCTGGGTCAGTCTTATGTCCTCATCGGAATTTAGCTATGATGTGATCAATGTTTACGTGGACAACGTCAAGGTTAAACCTTACGGTGCGCAGTATGACTTCACCGACCCCGGCGGGGATTACGTGGTCACCACCATCGGTTATCCCGCCTCCCATGCCTCCACGATCGCGATCGGGGCAAGCACGGACGGCGACATCAAATCCTACTACAGCCAATACGGGACGGGGCTGGACTTCGTCGCCCCGAGCAACGGGGGGGGCAACGGAATTTACACGACAGACCGGACGGGTGCCGACGGATATACCGCAGGGGATTATAATTCCAATTTCAGCGGCACATCGTCGGCCTCGCCGCTGGCGGCGGGCATCGGCGCGTTGATCCTGTCCAAGAACCCGGCGTTGACCGCATCCGAGGTACGCACCATCCTGCGCAAGAGCTGCGCGAAGGTCGGCAACGTGACCTACTCCGGCGGCGATTCCGGCGCGGGCGGGTGGAACACCTATTACGGCTACGGGCGGATCACCGCCTCCACCGCACTCGCCAACACACCCGATCCGTCCAGCCAGCTGTCCCTTTCCGTCACCCCGGCCTCGATGTCCGTCGGGAGCGGCGCGGGGTCATCGAACGTCACGGTCACGGCGAACGTGGCGTGGAACGTGTCCACCAACGCCACGTGGCTTTTCGTCTCGCCGACGTCCGGCTCGGGCAACGGCGCGTTCACGGTCTCGTACACGGCGAACAGCACGGGGAGTCCGCGCTCGGGAATGGTCACGGTCTCGGGCACGGGCGTGGCGAGCGAGAACATCACCGTGACGCAGGACGCGACATCCTCCCTGACTCTCGGCGAAGCGGTGAACCAGCCCACGTGGGATTGGCAGACGGGTGGTAGCACCTCGTGGCTCGCGCAGACGGGTATCACGCACGACGGTCTCCACGCCACGCAGAGCGGCGCCATCACGCATAACCAAAGCTCGTGGATCGAGACGAAAGTCAAAGGCACCGGCACGCTCTCGTTCTGGTGGAAGGTCTCGTCCGAGCAGAACTACGACTGGCTGACCTGCACCACGAACGGCGTGATGGCGTTCCGCATTTCAGGCGAGCGGGACTGGGCGCTGACAAACCTCAACATCGCTTCCGTCGCGACGGTGACGGTCCGCTGGGAGTTCAGCAAGGACGACAGCGACTTCTATGCGGTCGGCTCGAATTGCGCCTGGCTTGACGACGTGTCGTGGATACCCTCCTCCGGTCCCACGGAGACGCAGACCACGCCCGTCCCCGTGCCGTACTGGTGGCTCGATGAGAAGTATCCCACCAACGACAGGGCATACATGACCTACGAGACGCTCGCCAACGCCATCGGCGCGAACGGGTACGCGGTGTGGGAATCCTACGTCGCGGGGCTGGACCCGACGAACGCGGCGAGCAAATTCCGCATCACAAGCTTTGCGGTCGGGAATGTCAACGGCAAGGATACCGTCACCGTACTGGAGTGGACGCCGAACTACGCGAACGACCCTCCCCCCCTGAAACGGGACTACATCATCGAGGGCAAGACCAACCTCACGGACACCGCGTGGCACAGCCCGACGAACTCGGGGACGCGCTTCTTCCGAGTCAAGGTGTATCTGCCGTAAGGTAGTGGCGAGAAGACGCAACCGATGGAGTGCGGCGGCTCGCCGCCGCACTCCATCGTGTATAGCAATTTACCTTATCATTGGAATTTTCAAGGGCTGAAAGCCTCGCGCATAATATCCGCAAGGCTTTTTGTCTTTGGCGGGAAGCGGATACCATATTTTTTAAAAATTCTCAAGAAGGGACCTAGGAGACCTAGGGGACGCAGGGGGGGAGCCCCCTTTTGAAAGGGGGGGCCGCCGTATCCGGC
>WRML01000264.1 GCA_009777165.1 Kiritimatiellota bacterium | reverse complement strand
TAAAAGCGTACCGCGACAACATCCCGTTAGGGATGTTTCTTTCGGTAGAAGAGAACGCAAAAAAAAAATCATGGCATCCCATCGGGATGCCCCTTTTAGGCGCATCCCGATGGGATGCGGACATGGGGGGAATGGCATTTTTCTACCGAAAGATACATCCCTAACGGGATGTCAGAATGGAGCATTTTTAAAGTGAATTCACTATATCAAAAAAAAGGCCGACACCATCGAAAGAGATGGCCTTTGACAAGCAGGGGTAAATTCGGTATGCTATTTATTTTACCAGAAAGAAGGCATGGACGAGATTACACTAGATCATATTCGGAATTTTTGCATCATCGCGCATATTGACCACGGGAAGACGACGTTGTCGGATCGAATCCTGGAGGCGACGAAGGCGATTGACTTGCGTCAGTTGCGCGAGCAGACGCTCGACGCGATGGACCTGGAGCGCGAGCGCGGCATCACCATCAAGTCGCACCCGGTCTCGATGATGTACACGGCGCGGGACGGCAAGACGTACCGCTTCAACCTCATTGACACGCCGGGCCATGTGGATTTCTCGTATGAGGTCTCGCGCAGCATGGGCGCGTGTGAGGGCGCGATCCTCGTGGTGGACGCGGCGCAGGGCGTGGAGGCGCAGACCGTCGCGAACACGTATCTCGCCATTGACAATAATCTGGAGATCGTCCCCGTGCTGAACAAGGTGGACCTCCCGGGCGCGGATGTCGAGGAGACGACGCGCCAGATCGTGGAGGTGCTGGGCATCCCGATGGGGGCCCCCCTCCACATCAGCGCGAAGACGGGCGTGGGCATCGCGGAGGTGCTGGAGGCGATTGTCGAGCGCATCCACCCCCCCGCCACGCGCGAGGGGGCCCCCCTGCGCGCGCTGGTCTTCGATTCGGTGTTCGACATCTACCGGGGCGTGATCACCTACGTGCGCGTGATGGACGGCTCGCTGAAGGTCGGCGACAGCGTGGAGTTCATGGGCAGCGGGATCTCGACGCTCATCCGCGAGGTCGGTATCTTCAGTCCCACGCAGAAGCCCGTCGAGGTGCTGGAGGCGGGGCAGGTGGGGTATCTGGTCGGCACCATCAAGAACCCGGCGGACATCAAGATCGGCGACACCGTGACGTCCGCCAAGGACGGCGCGACGGAGCGGCTGCCGGGCTTCAAGGACGTGCGCCCGATGGTGTTCAGCGGCATCTACCCCGTCAGCACGGACGAGTACGAGAAGGTGCGCACGGGGCTGGAGAAGCTGCACCTGAACGACGCCGCGTTTTCGTTCCACCCCGAGAGCTCGGTCGCGCTGGGCTTCGGCTTCCGCTGCGGCTTCCTGGGGCTGCTCCACATGGAGGTCGTGCAGGAGCGCCTGCGCCGCGAGTTCGACCTCGACATCATCAGCACGCACCCGGCGGTCATCTACCGCATCGTCCTGCGCGACGGCGAGGTCATGGAGATTGACAACCCCGTGCACCTGCCGGACCTCACGCGCATCGAGCAGATCGAGGAGCCGATGATCAAGGCGACCATCATCTGCCCGGGCGACTGCATCGGCGACATCATGCGCATCGTGCTGGACCGCCGCGGCGAGCTGAAGACCACGGAGAGCCTCGACGCCCGGCGCGTCATCCTCTCGTGCGCCCTGCCGCTGAACGAGATTTTGATTGACTTCCACGACATGCTCAAGAGCGTCAGCCACGGTTACGCGTCCATGGACTACGAGCCGTGCGGCTACCAGGCGAGCAGCATCGTGAAGATGGACATCCTGCTCAACGGCGAGGTGGTGGACGCGTTCTCGTGCATGGTGCACAAGGACAAGGCGGTGGCGCGGGGCCGGCAGATCTGCAAGGCGCTGTCCGAGGCGATCCCGTCGCACATGTTCAAGATTCCCGTGCAGGCCGCGATCGGGCGCACCATCATCGCGCGCGAGGACATCCGCCCGTTCCGCAAGGACGTGACCGCGAAGCTCTACGGCGGCGACGTCACGCGCAAGCAGAAGGTCTTGAAGAAACAGAAGGAGGGCAAGAAACGCATGAAGGAGTTCGGGCAGGTCAACGTCCCGCAGTCCGCATTCATTGCCGTGCTGAGGGGGACGTCGGATGAGGACTAGGTTTAGAGTATCGAGTCGAATCGAAACGGCTCGATTCATGTCGAGTGGGCTCGATCATTGAAAGGAAATGCACCATGAACTTTTTTGAAAACCGCAAGCTGCGCAAGCAGCTCAAGCACATCATCCACACGGGGGACATCCTGCGGGCGAGCCGCGAGGACGTGATGACCGCCGGGCAACTGGCGTACATTGACGAGTATCTCGGCAAGGCGCGTCACGCGCTGGCGGAGGGGGACCGCGACGAGATGGTCGGCGCGGGCAACGAGCTTACCACCTGCATCGAGAAGCTCGACCCCCCGAAGGCGCTGGACACCGCCCGCGAGTGGTTCGACATCCTCGTCGTCGCCATCTCCGTGGCCATGGCGTTCCGCGCGTACTTCTACCAGCCGTTCAAAATCCCGACCGGCTCCATGCAGCCCACGCTCTACGGCATCCACACCACATCGCGCCCCGTGGAAGACATGACCGTCCTCGACCATCAGCCATTCAAATTCTTCAAGTGGCTCGTGACGGGGCAGTCGTTCAAGGTCGTCCGCGCGAAGGCGAGCGGGTCGGTGTCGTTCGGAGACCTGAACCAGAGTAAGAAACCGGGTTACATGCCGATCCTGGTGGGCGGCGTGGCGCATTATCTGCCGAATGACGTTTTTATGCGGTCGGCGGATTCGTATGGACTCAAAGGGGGGGTGCGGTTTGGGGAACGCGTCAAGGCGGGCGACGTGCTGTGGTCGGGTGTGATCACCTCCGGCGACTTCCTCTTCGTCAACCGCTGGAAGTGGAACTTCCGCCACCCCCGGCGCGGCGACATCATGGTCTTCTCGACCACGGGCATTCAGGGCGTGACCCCTGGCACGCACTACATCAAGCGCATGATGGGCCTCCCGAACGAGACGCTCCAGATCAAGGCCCCCAACCTGCTCGTCAACGGCGAGGCCGTGACGACCCCCGAGCGCGTCGGGCAGATCGCGCGCAGGGAGCAGATCGGCGACTGGGCCCCCCCCTACGCGGGCTTCAACGCTGTCGGGAACAGGGTTGCGGCAAAATCACTGGTGACCGAGGAGGACATCATCACGCTCGGCCTCGACGAGTATTACGCGATTGGCGACAACTCCTTCGGCAGCTTCGACAGCCGCGCCTGGGGCCCCGTCCCCGAGCGCAACCTCCTCGGCCCCGCCTCCTTCGTCCACTGGCCCTTCACCTCGCCGCGCTGGGGGCGGATTAAATGAGGAATGTTTGTTTTTCTCACACAAAGGCACAAAGGACACAAAGGCATGATTTCGGATTTTTCTCGCAAAGACGCAAAGAAAAATTTTTGGATTTGATGTTCTTTGCGTCTTTGCGAGAAAAAAACATGACTCTTGTAACCTTTGTGTCCTTTGTGCCTTTGTGTGAGATAATGAGATAAAAGGAGAGTAAGAATCGCCATGAACGAAACCGATCGCCAAAGAATGGATGTTGACATCGTGTGCGTGGGCTTCGGCCCCGCCACGGCCGGGTTCCTGACCACGCTGACACGCGCGATGGTCGGCCCCGACGGGGCCCCCCTCCTCGAGAGCCACGTCATGCCCGGGGCCCCCCTGCAGGTCATGTGCTACGAACGCGCCGACGACATCGGGTTCGGCGTGTCCGGCATCGTCACCCGGGGGGGGGCCCTCCGCGCCTCCTTCCCCGGCCTCGACCTCGAGAAGGAAATTCCCAACGCCGCCGTCGCCGTGGACGAGCGCGTGGTCTACCTGCGCGACCCCATCGGCGCGAGCCGCCGCACCGCCGGGACGAGATTCATGGACTCCGTCTTCAAGGTCGGCCGCTTCATGATGAGGAGGGGCCCCTACGCCGAAGAGCTGCCCTGGATCCCCCCCTTCCTCCGCAAGGAGCAC
>WRML01000263.1 GCA_009777165.1 Kiritimatiellota bacterium | reverse complement strand
CAGTCTGGCGAGACCGACGAGGCGGGCTGCAGCTTCCTGTACGAGTTCAGCGGCGCGACCGCCAAGTGGAGCTGGCAATCCTATCTGGCTGGGGGGGCCTCGGTCTCGACCGCCACCCTCGACACCAACAAGGACGGCGAAGTCTCCTGGCAGGAGGCCAAGCTCTGGCAACTTGCGCGCGGCGACACCCAGCAGGCCACACCCGGCCCCTACCCGAAGAACCGCTTCCCCGTCGTGCGCTGCTACTGGTACGGCTATCCCGACTCAAAGGACGATACGGATATGCGTTCAGTGATCAGCCTCGCCGCGGACCTTGAGACCGTCTTCCTCTCCAAACCTTGGTGGGAGAAAGACACTGAGCCTGTGATTGTGCCGTAACAAAAAGGAGGAAAAATGAACGTAACCGAAAAACAAGCCGAGTGCCTGACCGTCATGGCGCGTCTGCCGTTTGTGGACTTGACGACGATGGACAGGAGCGGTTTCCCGTCAACCCGCGCGATGCTCAATCTTCGCAACCCGCAGCGTTACCCGCACATGGTCGCGCTGCACGAGGCGGAGGAGAACCCGCTGGCGGTCTATCTGACCACGAACGCGAGCTCCGTGAAATGCACCGAGATTCAGCAGGACCCTCGGGCCTGCCTCTATTACTGCGAATATCAGGATTTCCACGGGATCCTGCTGCAGGGGATGGTGGAGATTGTGACCGACAACGCCATCCGCCAGAAGGCATGGCAGAAAGGCTGGGAGGTTTACTATCCCAAAGGGGATTCGGATTACGCGCTGTTGCGCTTTATCCCGGACAGGTTGAAAACGTATTCCAATTTCGCGGTCGCGACGGAAATCCTCTGACCTCCGTCCTATGCGCTACTACGCCGACCTGCACATCCACTCCCGTCACTCGCGGGCAACCAGCGTGAGCTGTACTCCGGAGGGACTCTGCCACTGGGCCCAGCTCAAAGGCGTGGCGGTCTGCGGCACGGGCGACTGCACGCATCCCGGCTGGATGGCCGAGCTCTGGGAGAAGTTGCGCGAGGCTCCCGGCGCGCAAGGGCTCTACTGCCTGGCGCCCCCCTTCCAAGCGATCGCCGACGAGGGGGTCCCCCCCTCATGCCGGATACCCGTGCGCTTCATGGTCACGGGCGAAATCAGCAGTATCTACAAGCACGGCGGACGATGCAGGAAAGTGCACAGCGTGATCCTGCTGCCGTCGCTCGACGCGGCGGAACGCCTGAACGTGCGCCTCGCGGCCATCGGCAACATCGTCTCGGATGGCCGCCCGATCCTCGGCCTCGATCCGCGTAACCTGCTGGAGATCCTGCTGGAGACCGACCCCCGCGCCGCGCTCATCCCCGCGCACATCTGGACCCCCTGGTTCTCCATGCTCGGCGCGAAGTCTGGCTTCGACTCGCTGGAGGAGTGCTTCGGCGACTTGTCGCCAAACATCTTCGCGGTCGAGACGGGGCTGTCGTCGGACGCGCCGATGAACCGCCGCATCCGCAGTCTCGACAACGTGACCCTCGTGTCCAACTCCGACCTCCACTCCCCCTCCAACCTTGGACGCAACGCGAACGTCTTCCTCGGGGGCCCCCCAGACTACGATGTCATGCTGGACGGGCTGCGCAGGGGGGCCCCCGAAATCTGCGGCGGCACGGTTGACCTCTTCCCCGAGGAGGGCAAGTACCATCTGGACGGACACCGCGACTGCGGCGTGCGCCTGGCGCCGGAGGAGAGCCTCGCGCTCGGCAACCTCTGCCCCGTGTGCGGAAAGGAAGTGACCATCGGGGTCTTGCACCGTGTGGTGGAACTGGAGCGAATGTCCAGCACAATGGAGGGCGAACGTCCCCGTGAGCCGGGGGGGGGGACGAGAAAGCATCTGCCCCACCGCTACATCATCCCCCTGCCCGACCTCGTGGCGCAGGCGCTGGGCGTGGGGCCTTCCTCCCAAAAAATCCAGCCCGCCTACGCTCGGGCGCTGGCGGAGCACGGGGGGGAGCTTCCGCTCCTGCTCGACAGCGGGCCGGACACGCTGGACGCGCTGGGCCCTCTCGGCGACTGCATCCGCGCCGTCCGCGACGGGCGCGTCACCCGTCAAGGCGGTTTCGACGGTGAATACGGCATCATCCGCGCCATCGTGTGATGCGCCTATTGCCACGCGTTCAGGCCGCTGGCAAGGACACTGACATGGGCACAGCCTTGCGCCTGAAGTAAACTTGCGGCAATACTCGCGCGGAAACCGCTTTGACAGATCACGACACTTTCTTTCTCTAACATCTCGGGGAGGGGGGACTGTTCCAGTAGACGGTCAAAGGGCAGATGGAGGGAATCCTCGATCCGCATCTTCTCAAATTCCTTCGGGCTGCGCACATCAATCAGGAGTGGAGGATTTTCCTCGGCAAGGCGTGTGCGCAGGCGCGAGGCGGAAACGTAGGGTAGCGTTTGGGCATCGCGACCGCTGTCCAGCCAAGCGCTCATGCCGCCCTTGAGCCAACCCTTGAGCGTGTCGTAGCCGATGCGTTGCAGTTCGAGGCGCATCTCCTCAAATCGTTTCGCGGCGGGGAGGATCAGCACAAGCGGTCTGCCGGGGGGGACCGCCACGCCAATCCAATTGAGCATGGCGCTGGAAGAGGCGTCCACATTGATGCTCCCGGGGATGTGTGCCGTGCCGTACGCGAACCTGTCCCGCAAATCCAGGAGCAGCGCACCACCCCTGAGCAACACATCCGTCTCGGCGACGGAAAGGGCTTGCCCCGCAGGTTCGCACGTTGGCAGGATGGGGATGTCACCCGTCATGTTGGCGGCGATGATGGCGGAGAAACTCTGCGGGCGCATGGGGAGGTGGGAGAGGACGGCCTGCCTGAACGCCGTGAAATCGGGATGCCGGAGCATGGGGTTGGCAAGCCGCTCGTAACCGAGGGTGGTGGAGGGCTTGGCGCTCATGCCTTGTCCGCACAATGACCCTTGGCCATGCGCCGGATACACTTCCAGACCGTCCGGCAGTTGTCCTAAAACAGTGTAGAGGCTGTTGTGGAGGTTTTCGATTTGTCCGTCCAGGATTGCGGCTCCCGGCAAGTCCGGCCGGCCGATGTCGCCGACGAAGAGCAGGTCGCCGGTCAGGATCATCGCGGGTTTCGGCGAGCGGGCGAGGTCGGCGACCAGGAACGACACGGAGTTGGGCGTGTGGCCGGGGGTATGTAGCACACGGATAATGGCGGAGCCGAACGTGAACTCGTCGCCATGTTTGAGCTTTTTCGCCGCGTAACCCACAGGCGCACTCTCGTGGATATGGATGTCGGCGCTGGTGGCATCGCGCAGTTGCTGGGTGCCGCTGATGTGGTCGGCATGGATGTGCGTGTCGAAGATATGCGTGATACGCATCCCCTGCTCTTCGGAAATGCGAAGGTATACGCCGATGTCGCGGCGCGGATCCACCACCGCCATGACGCCCGCCATCGGGCAACCGATGGCATACGAAAAACAACCCAGCCCAGGTGTTGTGATTTGCTCGAAATACATGGTCAGCCTCCTTTGAATTTCCCATGTTACTGGATTTCACTGGTAGAGTCATTCCAAAAATCAAAAAAAAGAGGCTTGCCCTTCATTGGCTGTTGTGCTATCTTACCATTCTCAACGGAAGGAGATAAACCATGACAACCATTTCTGTTCACCACGCGAAGGAACATCCCCAGGCATTGATTGTGGATGTGCGTACGCCTGTCGAGTATGCGGAGGTCCACATCGCCGAGACGCTTCTGGCACCGCTGGACGAACTTCAGCCCTCCGCAATCGCGGAGAGAGCGGCGGGACGTCCGATCCATGTCCTTTGCCGCAGTGGTCGGCGGGCGCAACAGGCGGCGGCGAAAATAGACTTGTTGGGATATTAGTTCTGGATATTAGTTCTTGCCTTTTGTGGATAAATATGATGAACTACGCCTATGTTCATCTTACAAAAGTTATACAGGAGCCATCGGGCCATGCGGGCGGTGTTCGGGTTGGACGAGGCGAAGTTCAACGAGCTGGCCGGGCGCATGGATGCGCTCT
>WRML01000262.1 GCA_009777165.1 Kiritimatiellota bacterium | reverse complement strand
GGGGTGGGGGGTTTGTTTTTGGGGTGGTCCGGTGGGGCGGTCTCTCCGAGCCCGCCGGGCGGACGGCTCGGAGAGCCGTCCCTACCGTGGATGTCCCGTAGTCCTGTAGTCCTGTAGTCCAGCCCCCCCCACAGCCCTCTCCGACTACGTGACTACAGGACTACGGGACAACGGACGGGGGACACACGCAAAGACAAAAAACCCAAGGCAGACATACGCGCCGTGCGCATGTCTGCCTTGGGTTTCATGATGAGGGGCTACCTCAAATGCCGAGCGAAGGGCGCATCACTCAACCATATCGCCGAACGCGCCAAGGCGGAAGCCGAAATGCTGATACCCTAAGGATGGGACGCTAAGGGCTGGGTTGTCGAACGCCCGCATTGCCGAACGGCAACTTTGCACAACGGCAGAATAACTCCCACCGCGACGAACACGATTAGCTCCAAGGCCTAAATAGCAGTAATCAATCTGATCCCCGCCAGGCAAGTCGGTTATGCCGGAATATACCGCATCACGGCACCATTCCCATGCGTTGCCGTGCATGTCATATAACCCTGCGGGGTTCGCCCTCTTCAAGCCAACTGCCCGTACCCCATCGGGAATGGCATCCCCATACCAACCCAAAAACGCATTCATCCGCATTTCGCACTCTGCCTCGGTTTCCGCAATGCCAAGACCGTCGGCATACGTTCCGCTTGTTCCGGCGCGGCAGGCGTATTCCCATTGCGCCTCGGTCGGGAGGTCGAAAGTCAGCGCGATGTCGCCGCCTGACGCGGTGGACACCTTGTTGCTTAATGTCCCGAGAGGGCTATCAAGCGTCGGAGGTGTCGACGGGAGAGCGCCTGTGCCACCACGCAGGTTGTCCCAACTGACATTCACCTTCGGCCTTACCGAATCCGAAGGAGAGGTAACGCCCATGATACGATCATACTGTGCCTCCGTCACCTCATACACGCCGATGTAAAAGCCTTTGGTCAGCGTCACGACCGTCTGTGTTTCGCGCACATCATTGCGCCCAAACTCCTCTTCCGGCGAGCCCATCGTGAACGTGTCGCCGTTGATGTAGCGCAGGTAGAGGTGTTCCGTCTTGGCGAGCGAATCGGACGAAACCTCGAAGTCGCCCGGCAGCTTCGTCACGGAGAAGTCGTTGAGGTCAATCCGTATCGTCTGGACGACATTGCCCCATGTGACTTCCTTCCTCACGCCGTGAATCTTGAAGAACGAGAAGCCTGTGGCCTTCAGGATCGACGCGGTGGGCATCGCGGTGAAGTCGTGTACCGAGGCGCCGGGGATGTCGCGGAGCGTCGGGCTGGTCAGATGGGAGTCCGTGAGCAGCGTCCATTCGGGGTCGCCCAGCTCCATTTTGCCGTAGACCCTGTAGCCGATGATGTGGCGGTAGTCCTCCAGGTTGAGGACGACTTCCGCGCCGCTCGCGTCGATCGCTGTCGTGTGGAGCCGCGGGCCGGGGTCTTGGGCGTGTGCGCGTGTCGCGCCGATGGTGGTCAACGCGAGCGCGAACGCCGCGATGATGGTTTTGAGGTGCATTATGTGTGCCTTTCCTTTCCCGTCGTACGGGAATGATGGGACGTGGTCGTTGCGGCCCTTGCGGTTTCCGTGGAAACGTCCCGGCGGTCCCGACGCCGGAAAGGGCCGATCCCCCCGAACAGCGGGGGAAACCGAAAATAGTGGAGCACAGGCATCCTTGCCTGTGACATGATAATGAACACTGTGCTCCGCTGTTAGCGCCCTCCGAGAGATTTTTAGTTTCGCCTTTACTTTCACACCTGATTCCCATTATACTTCTCTACCTTTCCATGCGATTTATTCTACACACCTACGGATGCCAGATGAATGTCCGCGACTCGGAGGCGGTCGAGGCCCTGCTGGTGGCGAACGGCCACATGTCCGCCGCGCGTGAGGACGATGCGGACATCGTCATCGTCAACAGTTGCAGCGTGCGTGGCAAAGCCGAGGACAAGGCGCTGGGCAAGCTAGGTCTCCTCTGCGCGACGAAGCGCGACAGGCCGGGGCGTGTCGTCGGGCTCATGGGCTGCATGGCGCAACGCCTGGGCGCAGATATCTTCAGGAAAATTCCGAAGCTTGACTTCTCCGTCGGCACGCGGCAGTGCGGCGCGATCCCCCGGCTCGTCGCCCGCGCGATCTCGGGCGAGACGAACATCTGCGAAATCGCCAGCCCCGACACCCCCCCCGATGTGCCGGACGCGCACGGCGAGAGCGGCTTCTCCGCGTTCGTCACGATTCTGCTGGGGTGCAACCGCCGTTGCGCGTACTGCATCGTCCCCGACGTGAGGGGCCCCGAGTTCAGCCGTCCAGCAACGGAGGTCGTCGCGGAGATCACCGAGCTGGCCCGGCACGGCATCCGCGAGGTCACGTTGCTCGGGCAGAGCGTGATGCGCTACGGCATCGCGAACGCGGCGTGGGCGGACGGTACCGTCAGCCCCAACGGTTTCACTGAGCCGTTCCCGCGCCTGCTGGAGGCGGTCGCGGCGATCCCCGGCATCATCCGCATCCGTTTCACCTCCGGACACCCGTCAGGGTGTACGGAGGAGCTTGTCCGTGCCATGCGCCTGTTCCCGAACATCTGCCGTCACCTCCACCTGCCCGTGCAGTCGGGCTCCGACCGTATTCTGAACCGCATGCGGCGCGGTTACACCCGCGCCGACTATCTTGCCGCCGCGCACCGTCTGCGGGGGGGGATGCCGGGGTTCGCGTTGACGACGGACGTGATCGTCGGATTCCCCGGCGAAACCGTCGAGGACTTCGAGCACACGCGCACGCTCATGGACGAGGCGGACTTCGACAACGCCTTCATCTTCAAATATTCGCCACGTCCGGGGACCCCCGCCGCCGCCATGAAAGATGATGTGCCGGGAGAGGAGAAGATGCGCCGCAACCAGGTGTTGTTGGCGGATCAGGATGTGAGGGGGGAGGCGGCGAACCAGCGGCTCGTCGGCACGGTACAGGAGGTGTTGGTGGAGGGACCCAGCCTACGGAACGAGGAACGCTGGGCGGGGAGGTCCCCCGGCAACAAGATTGTCATTTTCGACCCCCCCGCGGGACTTCAGCCCGGCACCGTGGTGGGGGTTCACATCACGCGCACCGCCCCCCAGACGCTCTACGGCGAATGTGTGCCTTAATCCCGCACCCCGTCACGCATCATTATTCCGTCGGCATCCCCTGCGAAAATGGGAGGGGCTGCGACTGTTCGGCAGGAGGGGGGGTCCGGACATCGCGCATCACCGAGTCGCCCCTGCCATGCGCGGTCAGGCACGAGAGCAACAACGTGTTCGCGAGGAAAACCGTCCCGAGGATGATTGTCGCCTTGACGAGGACATTCCCCACCTGCGCACCAAAGAAAGCCTCACCCATACCACCGGAGATGGCCGCGTTCAATCCGCCATCCTTCGGCTTCTGCAACATGACGATACCCCCCAGCAGGAAACAGACAATCACTTCTACCACATACAGGACACTGATCAAAATACTCATATTCGTTCTCCGTGACTTTTTCCCCCATGGGAATAAAGAAAAAGTAATATACCAAAACCCCGTCATCATCCGCAATCCTAAAAACAAAAAACCATGCGCTTTTTTTGCGCTGTGAATTGACAAACGAACCGCGCCCCGCGCCGGGGTGCCGGGGCGCGGCAAGTCTGCCGGGGATCAATGAGCGGGAAGATTCCCCCTCCCCCAAGGGGGGGGCGCAGTTAGTCTGCTAAAAATCCCCTATGATTATGCGCGTCGGCGGCAAGTACCCGCTCACGCTGCAGTTCGCCGGCACCGGCTTCATGCCCGCGTTCCTGCGCGGGCGCAATGACGCGCAGTCCGTCACCGATGCCTTCGGGAACCTGTGGACGCTGGCGGGGGCGCAACCCTTCCGCCGCCTGTTCCCAGCGCTGCTCACCGACAACGGCAGCGAGTTCCCAAACCCGCTCGCGCTCGAGACCGCGCCCGACGCCACGCCCAGAACGCGCGTGTTCCACTGCGGCCCATGCGCCTCATGGCAGAAGGCACACGTCGAGC
>WRML01000261.1 GCA_009777165.1 Kiritimatiellota bacterium | reverse complement strand
GGGGGCGGGGGGGGGGTGGGGGGGGGGGGGGGGGGGGGGGGGGGGGGGGGGGTGGGGGGGGGGGGGGGGGGGGGGGGGGGGGGTGGCGCGGCGGGGGGGGGGGGGGGGGGGGGGGGGGGGTGTCGTATGCGGTTGACACGGTGCGGCAACTCCAGGGGGGGGGGCCGGACGTGCGCTTCTCGCTCATCATGGGTATGGACTCCCTGCGTGACCTTCACCTGTGGCACAAGGCGGGGGAGCTGGTGACGCTGTGCGACGTGATCACGGTCCTGCGGCCAGGGTTCGATGAGCCCCCCCCTCCCCACGCCCTGGGATTCCCTTTGGATGTCGCGCACCGCCTGCTCGACCGCGTGATGCGCGGGCGGATGTGCGAGATCTCCTCGTCCGAAATCCGTCGCCGCGTCGCCGCGAGGCAATCCATCCGTTATCTCGTCCCCCCCCCCGTGGAGAAATATATCCATGCGAACGGGCTTTACAAGCGTTGATTTTTTCGGTACGCTTGATTCATTCACATCCTTTCGGAAAGGAAAAAGGTATGCCGGATTATGATGCGTTGAAGGTTGCGATGAAGAGCGGGAAGGTCCCGGAGGTTCGTCGTCTCGTGGAGGTGTTGCTGGCGGAGGGGGCCCCTGCCGCAAACATCCTGAACGTGGGTCTGCTTGAGGCGATGAGTGAGGTGGGGCAGCGTTTCAAGATGAACGAGGTGTTCGTCCCGGAGGTATTGATTGCGGCGCGGGCGATGAAGGCAGGGACGGAACTGTTGAAGCCGCATTTGATCGAGGCGGGCGTGATGGCGGTGGCGACAGCCATCATGGGCACGGTCAAGGGGGACCTTCACGACATCGGCAAGAACCTCGTGGTGATGATGCTCGAGGGCGCGGGCTTTGCCGTGGTGGACGCGGGCGTGGACGTCGCGCCGGAGAAATTCGTCGAGCTGGCCAAACAGCACGACGCGAAGATCGTCGGCTTGTCGGCATTGCTGACGACCACGATGCCGAGCATGAAGACGGCGGTCGAGGCTGTCCGCGCGGCGGGACTCGACGCAAAAGTCATCATCGGCGGCGCACCCGTGACCCAGGCGTACTGCGATGCCATCGGCGCAGACGGCTACTCTGCCGACGCGGCATCCGCCGCCGAACTGGCGAAACGGTTGATCGCGTAGGGGCGGCTCCTGATTCGCCCGCTCAGGGGTCAGCCTTTCGGCATCCCATACGGGGGTTGTCATGCGTATTGTTCATGCGGCACATTACAGTTTTGTCCGCGACGGGGTTGAGTTTTTCAACTGCGAGTACAAGCTGCACACGGGGCTTTGTCAGGCGGGGCATTACGTGTTCCCCTTTTCCGTCAACGACCGTGCGCGCGTCAACCTGTTCCGTTCCAAACGCCTCGGCGGAAACTTCGCGAACCGATGCCTCCTCACCTGCTGCAAGCATGTGGAGCCGGATTTGCTGCTGCTCGGGCACGCGCAGGCCATCACGCCACACACGCTCCAGCGGTTGCGCCACGCGCACCCGAAGATGAAAATCGCGCTGTGGTACGTTGACCAGGTCTACCTGCTCCGCGATTGTTCGCACCTGTTCGGCAAGTTGCCGCTGCTGGACGCGATTTTCGTGACGACGGGCGGCGACCTGCTCGCGCAGTTCCGGCGTGACGGGTGCCGCGCCGCATTTATCCCTAACCCTGCGGACGCGAATGTCGAGCGGTGGAAAGTGGATGAGCTACAGGAGACGGATTTCGACCTCGTGTTTATCGGCTCGGACCGTTTGCGTCCCGAGCGGCGCGCGCTTCTGGAGGAGCTTGCCGCAAAGGCGGATAGTCTGCGGCTGGGCTTTGCCGGGTGCCTCGGGCGCCCCGGCGTGTTCGGCGAGGCGAAAGACCGGATGCTCAAACGCACGTTGCTGGCGTTGAACCTCTCCGATCGCAACGACGTGTTCCTGTACAGCTCCGACCGCATTGTCCAACTTGCCGGGAACGGCATCTGCACGCTGACCGCATCGGCGTCGGGGCTGCACGCGCTCTACGAGCCGGATCGGGAGATGGTCTTTTTCGACTCGATTGACGACCTCGCCGCGAAAGCGAAACGCCTCGTCGCCGCGCCCGGGCGGGCGCGTGCGATTGGGCGCGCGGGGCGGGTCAAAACCCATGCCTGTTATTCCGGGAAAGCCGTTGCGGAGTTCATCTGCCAGTATACCTTCGGCAATCCCGCTTGGCGCGAGTTCCCATGGGCCCCTTATTGCGGGTCGATGGCTTGAGGAGTCGCTTACTGATGTCCGCCACAGCATTGCGCGAAAAGGTGTTGAACGTGTCCCGCTGGATGGTACTGGCGGTGTTCCTGGTGGCGGGGTGCTTCCTCTACCGGGGGATGCTGACCTGGCTCATCGGGCGCGTCACCGACCCCGCCGAGGATATGCCATTGGTATGGCTCAGCCTCTCCTTTTTCCTGTTCGCCGTTTGGACACAACGTGGCAACATCCGGAATGTGGCAGGCACGCCGTCATGGCGGGGGGCCGGCTGGATCTGCTGTTTCCTGGCCATGGCGTGGTTCGGCATGAGGGGGGGGGGGCACATGTGCCTCCAGCAGGTTTCCCTGATTGGCCTCATCTGGGCGGTCCCGTATGCGCTGTGGGGCAAGGGGGTCGGGCAGATCATACTGTTCCCCGCGTGGTTCCTGTTGTTCACCGTCCCGGTCTCCTCCTCTCTCGAAGGGTTCATCCTCTCTCTCCGGACGTTCGCCGCGTGGGCAACGACGGGCATCCTCAGCGGGTTCGGTCAGGACATCGGGCATTCCGGGACAACCATCTTCTCGAAGACGCCAGGCCATGAAATCAGGATGATTGTGGCCGACCCGTGCAGTGGCATCCGCGCCATTTTCTCGCTGATGATGTTCACGTTCATCTACGCCTACTTTTTCGTAAAAGCGAAACTGAACTGCTGGATCCTGTTTGCCTGTTCAATCCTGGTTGCGATACTGGGCAACCTGCTCCGGATTTTTTCCATCTGCCTTGTCGCCCTCAGTTACGGGCAGGATGTCGCGATGGGTTTCTGTCACACCTATTCGGGGTATGTGACGTTTCTCCTCTCCATGCTGATGATGCAGGTTGTCGTGACGTACATTGAGCGCGTTGGCGTTTCACGTCGAGGTTCGCTTGGGCAGGCCGAGGTAGGCGGGGAGGAGGGCGAGGAGCGCAAAGGCGTTCCAGCGGTAGAGCCGGGGGAGGACCTCGCGCTGATGGGCGAAAAGATAGCCCGGGAAATAATTGATGGCGTCAACCCCGCCGATGCAGAGGGGGCCAAGGATCGCCGTGATCAGCACAATGACAGTCCCCGTCACCCACCACAGCGACGCGGCAGGCATTCCCTCGAAACGCAGGACGTATCTCCAAAGGACAAGCAGGGTTAACGCGTAGCCGCTGATGTTCAAGACAACGACGTGGAATGGTCTCCAGTCCATCGCGTTAAGAGAGGTGATGCGGCTGAACGTGATGCCTGCCGCCAGCAGGAGAAGCGCCCAGCAGACGGCGTTGAGCTGCCCTGTGCGGAACGGGTAGCCCAGCACCCGCCCCACGCGTGAGCGGGGCAGCCGCTTGCGGATGTGCATCCCGTACTCTGTGCGCTCGCTCAGCCCCACGACCAGCATCCCCGCGCTGAACACCATCAGCACGGCGGCCCATATCTCCAGGACATACTCGAACCCCTTGATCCGTGATTGGCAGGCGAGCACCCCCCCCCATCCCGCAATCAGCGCCGTGGCCAGTGTCCTGAACGGGCGCATCCGGTCAACGGTGGCCGGGCGGAACCCCGCCAGCGCCGCGGCGTAGGAAAGCCCTGCCACGGACACCCCCAGCGCCATGAGTTCCAGCAGCACCAGGCGGGCGCCACTGTCCCGCAGGATGCTCATGTACCCCCAGTTGCACAACTGCGTCGAAACGAAAACCCATGCGTACACCGCGATGAGCAGTTGCATCACAAGCCCGATCTGTGTGAGGTTGCGGATGATTTTGGGCATGGGCGCGATGGCAACGGCCATGGCGTAGAGCGTGAGGGCGGCGGCGA
>WRML01000260.1 GCA_009777165.1 Kiritimatiellota bacterium | reverse complement strand
ATCCTGTACGTCACGAAAGAGCCGTGCGCGATGTGCGCCGGAGCGATCGTGCTGTCGCGTATCCCCTTGGTGGTATGGGGGTTCTCCGACCCCCAACGGGGGGGGCACTCCGCCTTCTCGATCCTCAACCACGACGGCCTCAACCACCGCCCCGAGATTATTTCCGGTATGCTGGAGCCGGACTGCCGCGAGATGTTCCAAGCGTTCTTCCGCGAACGTCGGGGAGAATGTAGTCAGTTACGTTGACCGTGTCCCCCGTTAGGGATGTGGGAAGACGTGACTACAGTTGTTTACTGACAGTGACCTGTATCATCCAGTCCCCGGCGAAAGTGATATCTTCGGATTCCTTCCCTGGCAATCCGATTTTGGAGTGTTGGCCGCCCGTGCTGGTGTCGTAACTGACGTAAACGCCTTTGGTATGCTCGGCGTTGAAGTCGAGGCAGACCCAGAATGTGGTCGGGGCTGCAACTGATTGCTTGAAACTGACGTTGACCCACTTCGCCTCTTCCCGGCCAAACAGTTTGTAGGGTGCTTTCTCGGTGTGCAGGACGGTCATATCGTCGTTCAGCATGGAGATGGGAAAATCCTCTTTTATGCGTGGGGCTCGCCCCGCGCAGGGGGAAGTGCCGCGTGACCTCTGGAGTGCGGCGGCTTGCCGCCGCTTTCATGCGTGGGGCTCGCCCCGCGCAGGGGGAAGTGCCGTGTGACCTCTGGAGTGCGGCGGCTTGCCGCCGCTTTCATGCGTGGGGCTCGCCCCACGCACCAGTGCCCGGGAGGATACATCAAGACTCCGTTGGAGTCCAGTTTCCAGTTGTTACGAACTCGGTCATAAATCATACCTCTCGGATAAATGCAAGAATAGACCAGTTGGGATATAAACAGAAAACCCATGTAAGTCGTTGCAAACAAACATACTGCGCCAAAAATTCGCTTTTATCGTAAGTCTTTTGCCTATAAGATGTTATGCGTATTTTTCCTTATATCCCAACTAGTCTAATACCTTCGCGGCGGACGGGGGGGGCCTCGGCTTCAACGTCGGCGGGGGGGGGGTCTCCTCCCTCACGGCCAGCACGGTGACGCTCGGCACACTCGCCATCGGGCTGTACTACCAGGGGTCGGACGTCCCGATCAGCGAGCCTGGCACCTACACGCTCATGACCGCCGCCACGATGAGCGTGGATACGAACAAGCTCTCCGTCGCCGACGCGGTGCCGGGGTTCGACTACGTCTTCGAGGAGTCCGGGGGGGTGCTGACCCTCACGCTCACGGACACGGGCGCGGGGGGGGGCGGCACGGTGTGGGCCTCCCCCGAGAGCGGCGCGTGGGAAACGGGGCCGAACTGGAACCCCGCCACCCCCCCCGACGGCGCAACCGCCCTGGCGAAGCTCGGTTCCGTGCTGACCAACAACGCGACGGTCACGCTGGGGGCCCCCTTCACCGTGGGGGCCCTGGAGATCAACAACCTGTTCTGGAGCTACACGCTGGAGGGGGCCCCCCTGACCTTCGGGGCCCCGGCGCGGATTGACATGCTCGGCGGCTCGCACACAATCGCCAACACGCTCGACGCGGGGGGGCCCCTGGGCGTCACGACGGGAAGCGGCACGCTGACGTTCGGCGGCACGGGGGGGGTTCTGGCGCCCGTGGCCCTCGAGCAGGGGGCCCTCACGCTCGCGGACAGCGCGACGCTCGCGGGGGGGGTGTCCGTGGCGGAGGGCGCGTCGCTGACGGTGAGCGGCGCGGACACGACGGTCGGCACGAGCCTCGACGGGGGGCCCGGGGCGGCCCTGACGCTCGGCGCCAACAGCAAGCTCACGCTTGACCAGACGCAGGGGGGGGGCCTCACGGGGGTCGTGCAGGGGCCCGCCACCGCGCAGATTATCAGGGGGGGGCCCGGGACGTGGACGCTGACCGGCGAGCCGGGGTCGTCCTATGAGGGGTCGTTCCTGCAAGGGGGGGCCGGGGAGACCGTGCTGTCGGGCCTCCCGATGACAGGGGGGGTCGCGGCCGAGGCGGGGGGGGCTCTGACGTTCGCCCCCGCCGTCACCAACGGGCTGATGGGCTACTACTACTACCTCGGCAACCAAGGCAACGTGCAGGCGCTCACCAACGCGTTCAAGTCGGTCGCGGGGTTCGACGCCGCGCTCGCCACGCGCAGTCCGGACCTGATCTGGCAGAGCTGCACGGCCAGCGAGAACTTCGACTACCCGCTGACGGAGGGGCCCACGCTGAGCTTCCCCTACCCCTTCGGCGGCAACGGCGTCTCGGCGGGCCCCTACCAATACTTCTTCGTCGCGGCCTGGCGCGGCAGCATCACGGTGCCGGAGACGGGCCTGTACAGCTTCGGCGTGAACGCGGACGACTACGCCCTGCTCGCGATTGACGGCGAGCTAATCTACAGCGCCGTCGCGTATGTCGGCGGGATTTTCTACCGGACGGTGCAGCTCACCGAGGGGCGGCACGACATCCTCGTGGGGCTAGGTCAGCTCAGCGGGAACGGGGGCATCCGCCTGTGGGTGAGGGCCCCCTCGGAGTCCGCCCATATCCTGCTGCCGAACAGTTGGCTCGCGCCCATGGTCCCCGTGGGGGCCCTGAACAGCGCGGGGGGCGTGACCGTGCAGGGGGGCGCGAACGTGAGCGTCGGGACAAGCGGGCCGGGCGTGTTGAGCGGCGCACTGAACATCGGCGCGGACGGCGTGCTCGAAAAGGCCGGGGCCAGTGTGCTAGACCTCCGGGGGGGGCCGAACATGGTCGAGGGCGACGTGAACGTCCGCAACGGCACGCTCGCGTTGAGGGCCCCGGACCAGTTGGGGCCCTCCGGCCGCCTGACCGTGCGCGAGACCGGCGTCGTCTCCCTGCTCGCCCCGCAGACCGTGGGGGCCCTCTCCGGCAAGGGGCCCGTCCTCTTCGGCAGCGGCTCGATTGACGTGATCCCCTTCACGGGCGACGGCGACTGCGAAATCTCGCCCGCCAAGACCTACTCGCACCTGCTGGACTTCCCGACAAGCAAGCCCCCCGCGACCGTCAACAACGTGACGTTCGGCGCGGACGCGGGCCACTCGTTCTCCGCCAACCTCACCTCCATGGACCCGGACGATAACGCGACGGGCATCGCGCGGCTGCTGTCCGGCTTCTGCTACAACGTCGCGGACTACACGCTTACCCTCACGGGCCTGCAGCCGTTCACCGCGTATGAGGTGCGCCTCTACTTCAAGATGTGGGGCAACGGGAACGCGGACCGCAACGTCACGTTCACCTTCACCGCCGGCGCCAACGCCGTGGGGAGCGAGACGCACAATATTGACTTCGCCAGCACCCCCTACCACTTCCTGCGCTGCAACTACGCCACCGACGAAAACGGCTCGCTCGACATCCGCCTCTTCTCGAACAACGGCGGAACCACCTGCCACCTCTACGCGCTCTCGAACGAGTTTCTGGGCGACGCGATGGGCGACCTCGCGCTGACCGTCGCGGCACCCGCCGGGACGGACGCGCTCTACGGGGGGGCATTCACGGGAAGCGGCGCGCTCGTGAAGGACGGGCCCGGCACCCAGCGATTCAGCGGCGCGAACAACCTCAGCGGCGGCCTTGCCGTACTCGACGGCGAGGCGACGCTCATGCCCGGCGCGACGGTCGCGGGCATCGCGGAGGTCGGCGCGGGCGCGGCACTCTCCGCGCCGTTCGGCAACGTCACACTCGGCGGGCTCTCCGGCGACGGCCTCTTCAGCACGGGGCTGCAAAACGGCAACTACCCCTACCCCGCGAACGTGCCATACCAGCACTTCTTCACCGACGACGCGACCAGCCAGATCTCGCCGCTGAAACGCTACACGCACAAGCTCGACTTCGGGATCCGGGACGACATCCCCTCCGGCGTCCCCGGCGCCACCGTCAACGGCGTGACGTTCACCAAGGCCGACATCAACGGCTCGGAGAACGGGTACGGATGGTCCACCATCGGCAACCAAAGGCACGCGGGGAACGCGAGCGCGGACGTCACGGGCGATGTCCACGCCCTGCTTACGGACATGGTGTACGGCCGTCAGAACAACCCCGCG
>WRML01000259.1 GCA_009777165.1 Kiritimatiellota bacterium | reverse complement strand
TCCCGAGGGGATGCCATGATTTTTTTTGCGTTCTCTTCTACCGAAAGAAACATCCCTAACGGGATGTTGTCGCGGTACGCTTTTAAAGTGAATTCACTATAAACACCCCGATGACAGAATCATACTCGCGATGAGTAGGATAAGTGTCATGCGAATTTTCATTTTCAATTCCCTATTTCCCGTGTGTGGTTGACTAAATAGCGAGGGCAGGAAACCCTGCCCTCGCACATTACCTATTCTATCACTTCACAGCGGTTTCGGAGAAACCGCCCTACCTTACGCTTTCGGCAGGTTGGCGATGTTCTGCAGGAGGTCGAAGTTTTCCTTGAAGAGGGCTTCGGCCTGCTCCAGCATCGCTTTGCCTTGCGGGTTGAGCGCAAGGAGCTGCTTGAAGCGGTTCTCCTTGGTCGCGGTCTCGGCAAAGGATTGCGTGGCGGGCTTGCTGTCCAGCACCAGCGGGTTCTTGCCTTCGCCACGCAGGTCCGGGTTGTAACGGTACAGCGGGAAGTGTCCTGTCTCCACAGCAATCTTCTGGCGGTCGAGACCAGTGGCCATGTCAATGCCGTGCGCGATGCAGTGCGAGTAGGCGATGATGAGCGCGGGGCCGTCGTAGGCCTCCGCCTCGGCGAATGCCTTGACCGTGGCGGCGGCGTTGGCGCCGAGGCTGACCTGCGCGATGTAGATGTTCTTGTAGGTCATGGCGATCATGCCGAGGTTCTTCTTCATCTGCGGCTTGCCGCTCGACGCGAATTTCGCGACCGCGCCCATGGGCGTGGACTTGGAGGCCTGGCCACCAGTGTTGGAGTACACCTCGGTGTCCACCACGAGAATCTTGACGTTCTGGCCGGACGCCAGCACGTGGTCGAGGCCGCCGTAGCCGATGTCATACGCCCACCCGTCGCCGCCGACGATCCACACGGACTTGCGCACGAGGTAGTCCGCCACCGCGTAGAGGTTCTTGCCCATCGGGGAGGCCTTGCACGGCTCGCAACCGTCGAAGAACGCCTTGAGCTCGGCGACGGCGGAACGCATCTGCTCCACGCCCGCAGAGGTCTTCTGGTCAATACCTTTCATTCTGGTGACGAGCGCTTTGAGCTCGTCCTTCGCCTTGTCGCAGGCCAGGACCTTGTCGAGCAACTCGAAGGCGTAGGCCTGCAGCTTGTCGGCGGTGAGCCTCATGCCGAGGCCGAACTCCGCATTGTCCTCGAAGAGCGAGTTGGCCCATGCCGGCCCGCGTCCGTCCTCGCGCTGGCAGTAGGGGGTCGTGGGGAGGTTGCCGCTGTAGATGGAGGAGCAGCCCGTGGCGTTGGCGATGAGGAGGTGGTCGCCCACCAACTGCGTGAGCAGCTTGATGTAGGGCGTCTCGCCGCAGCCCGCACACGCGCCGGAGAACTCGAACAGCGGGCGTTTGAGCTGGCTGCCCTGAATCGTGGTCGCGCCGACTTTCTCGACATCCGCGTAGGGGAGCGAGAGGAAGAACTTCCAGTTGGCGGCCTCCGCCTCGCGCAACGGGAGCTGGGGCGCCATGTTCAGCGCCTTGCGTCCCTCGACGGCCTTGTTCTTTGCCGGGCAGCGCACCGCGCAAAGCCCGCAACCCGTGCAGTCCTCGGGCGCACACTGGATGGTGTACTTCGCGCCGGGGAACGCCTTGCCGACGATGCCCTTCGTGTCCGCCGACTTGAACGTGGCGGGGGCCCCGGCCAGCAGGGTCGCGTCGTAGGCCTTGCCGCGAATCGCGGCATGGGGGCAGACGAGCGAGCACTGCATGCACTGGATGCAGACGTCGGGGTCCCACGTGGGGATCTCCGTGGCGATGTTGCGCTTCTCCCACTGCGTCGTGGAGACGGGCCATGTGCCGTCGTTCGGGAGCGCGGAGACGGGGAGCGAGTCGCCGTTCTGCGACATGATGACCGCCGTGACGTTCTTGACGAACTCCGGCGCGTCGTCCGACACCACGGCCGGCTTCTTGATTTTCCCGGCGGGGGTCGCGGGGTACTTGATCTCGATGACCGCGCTGGCGGCCGCGTCAATGGCGTCCCAGTTTTTCTTCACCACGGCCTCGCCCTTGCTGCCGTAGGATTTCTTGGCGGCATTCTTCAGCGCGTCAATGGCCTCCGCCTCCGGGAGGATGCCCGAAATCTTGAAGAACGCGGTCTGCATGATGGTGTTGATGCGTCCGCCGAGCTTCAGCTCGTGGTCGAGCTTGAGCGCGTTGACGACGTAGAATTTGAGCTTCTTGGCGATGATTTGCGCCGCGACCTCGTCCGGGATTTTCTCCCACGTCTCGTCCGCCTCGAACGGGGTGGCGAGCAGGAACGTGCCGCCGACCTTGATATCTTTGAGCATGTCGTACTTTTCGAGGAACGAGAACTGGTGACACGCCACGAAGTCGGGCTTGTTGCAGAGGTAGGTGCTGCGGATCAGGTTCGGGCCGAAGCGGAGATGCGACACCGTGATGGTGCCGGCTTTCTTCGAGTCGTACACGAAATAGCCCTGCGCATTGTTCCCGGTGTCCCCGCCGATGATCTTGATGGAGTTCTTGTTCGCGCCCACGGTGCCGTCCGAGCCTAGCCCGTAGAACATGCACTCCTTACCCCCCGCGTCCGCCAGGCGGAAATCCGCAGGATAGGGGATACTGGCGTGGGTCACGTCGTCATTAATGCCGACCGTGAAGTGGTTCTTCTTCGTGCCTGTGGCGTTGTCGAACACGCCCTTGACGTGCGCCGGGGTGAACTCCTTCGACCCCAATCCATAACGGCCGCCCAGGATCTCGACCTTCAGCCCCGTCTCCGCGACGGCCACGCAGATGTCACTGTACAGCGGCTCGCCCGCGCACCCCGGCTCCTTCGTGCGGTCCAGCACGGTGAGCGTCTTCACGCTCGCGGGCAGCGCGGCCGCGAACGCCTTCACGTCGAACGGGCGGAACAGACGCACCTTCACCACGCCGATCTTCTCGCCCTTCGCGACCAGCCCCTCGACAACCTCGTGGATCGCCTCGCAGCCCGAGCCCATCGCCACGACGACATGCTCCGCATCCGCCGCGCCCTCGTAGTCGAACAGCTTGTACGCGCGCCCCGTCAGCTTGGCGAAGCGGTCCATGCACTCCTGCACGATCCCCGGGGTCTTCAGGTAGAACGGGTTGCACGTCTCGCGGCCCTGGAAATACACGTCCGGGTTCTGCGCCGTGCCGCGGATGGCCGGATGCTCCGGCGACAGCGAACGCACGCGGAAGTCCGCGATGGCGGTATCGCAGATCATCTCGCGGATGACCTCGCGCCCGACCTCGTCAATCTTCTGCACCTCGTGCGACGTGCGGAAGCCGTCGAAAAAATGGAGGAACGGGATGCGGCTCAGGAGCGTCGCGGCGTGGGCGACGACCGCCATGTCCATGACCTCCTGGACGCTGTTCGACGCCAACATCGCGAAACCCGTCTGGCGACACGCCATCACATCGCTGTGGTCGCCGAAAATCGAAAGCCCCTGCATCGCGAGGGAACGCGCCGTCACATGGAACACCGTCGGCAGCAGCTCGCCCGCGATCTTGTACATGTTCGGGATCATCAGCAGCAATCCCTGCGAGGCCGTGAACGTCGTCGTCAGGGCCCCCGTCGTCAACGCCCCATGTACCGCGCCGGCCGCGCCGCCCTCCGACTGCAGCTCCGCAATCGTCGGCACCGTCCCCCAGAGGTTCTTCTCGTTCTTGGCGGCCCACTCGTCCGACCACTCGCCCATCGGCGAAGAGGGGGTGATGGGATAAATCGCCGCGACCTCACTGCACGCGAACGCAACTTTTGCGGCAGCCTCGTTGCCGTCAACCATAATTTTCTTAGCCATGATAATCCGTACTCCTTAGAGAAAATAGAAAATAATAAAATACCAAACTCCCCTCCTATCCACAAGCACAAACGATTTCAAATTTCGCCTTCAAATTTCGCCTTTCAAATTTCGCTATCACTCTTATAGTGAATTCACATTAAAAATGTTCCATTCTTACATCCCGTTAGGGATGTGTCTCTCGGTAGAAAAACGCCCCCCCCATGTCTGCAGGAAAAGGGGCCCCCAT
>WRML01000258.1 GCA_009777165.1 Kiritimatiellota bacterium | reverse complement strand
CGCATCCCGTGCCCCATCGGCCGCGCCTGCGCCGACGGGGGTCCCTTTTCCTGCGGACATGGGGGGGAGGGCGTTTTTCTGCCGAGAGACTCATCCCTTGACTAGAGCGTGTTAACACAAAAGACTGAAAGCCCTCACGCCTATGTTGAGAAGGCGCAACCTCTGAAGTGCGGCGGCTTGCCGCCGTTTTCACGCGTGGGGCCCACCCCACGCGCCGACCTGCGGGGACACTATTCCAGAAAACGATCTAGCACATCGTAACATCTAAGCGCTCACAATATAATTGGGTACAGCCTTTTGAGTTTCCTCCGCGCGTCGTCGGCCGAGAACTGCCAATCCACCCCTTTCTGCGATGCGTTGCGCCACACATGCCAGGCGGCAAGCTCCGCGTTAAGCGCCCCGACGCTCGGGCTGCGCTTCGATCCAAGGCATTGGATTGTCGGCGCGGACAGCTCCGTTCGTTTCCAGTTTCGACTGCCGTCGGCGGCCATCGACTGCCATCGAAAACTGGAAACTCGAAACTGGAAACGTCTCCGATCACAGCACGGCGCGCGTGTTCAGGTTGTCCATCACGGGCAGCACCTTTTCCGCGTCGGGGTATCGGCAGCCGGGCAGCCACTTCGTCTCGTGCGCCCAGTCCTTGCGCGTCCTGCGGTCCCGGGCGTGCGCATGGCACCGGCGAGAACGGCTCCGTGAACATGAAGATGCCACACGTACCGTTGCGCAGGGCGTTGCCCTTGCGTATTATCATCGGCTTCTGTCATCTCATGGGTAATTGTTCCCGTCCCTTCCTGCGCGGTACTGTAAAAACACAAAGCCATCATACCTGTCACTGATAACAACACTACTCTTTTCACCATCTCACCTCATTTCAATAGACCTCATCGGGAATTATGCTTGTCGAATCCCGATATGGAGTGCGGCGGCTTGCCGCCGCTTTCCGTCGCGGGGGCTTGCCACCGCGCGGGGACGAATGTATCCCCCCAACGGACGGTTGTGGGGGCGGGCCCGTGTGTGTGCCCGGGTGCCGGCGCGCGGGGCAAGCCCCACGCGTGAAAGCGGCGGCAAGCCGCCGCACTCCATATCACAACATACAAACATAATTTCCGGGGAGGTTTAGAGCATTTTAAAAAATCTCGTGTCCGATTCCGGTCAAAGGCTGAAAGCCCTCGCGCCTGTGTTGAGAAGGCGCAACCTCTGGAGTGCGGCGGCTTGCCGCCGCTTTTCGTCGCGGGGGCTCGCCCCCGCGTGGGGACGGTGGTCATAGGGGCGGACCCGTGTGTCCGCCCGGTCGCCGATGCGTGGGGCTCGTCCCACGCATGAAAGCGGCGGCGAGCCGCCGCACTCCAGAGGACCGCATCGGGACGCAAAAAAAAATCCTTGTCAGTGGAACGTTCGAGTGCTTCGCCCGATTTCGGCTACACATTGACTTAAAATGTTCAGGGCGTGTTGACCTCAACGGCTGAAAGCCCTCGCGCACATGCCGAGAAGGCGCAACCTCTGGAGTGCGGCGGCTTGCCGCCGCTTTCCGTCGCGGGGGCTTGCCCCCGCGCGGGGACGGTTGTAGGGGCGGACCCGTGTGTCCGCCCGGTCACTGGTGCGTGGGGCTTGCCCCACGCATCGGCGACCGAAAGGGTCCCATGGAACTTCTTATTTCTCCACACTCGCTTTTTGAAAACACATCCTGTATACTATCCCCCCCATGAAGGGCAAACTGTTTTTAATCTGCGGGGATGACGACTACCTCGTTGACGCGGCGGCCCGCGAGCGCATCGCGCAGCTCGTCCCGGAGGCCGACCGCGACTTCGGCGTGGACGTCGTTGACGGGCGCAAGGACACGGGCGACGAAGCCGCCCGCGCCGTCCGCCACTGCATGGAGTCCGTGCAGATGCCGGGGATGTTCGCCGCCGCCAAGGTCACGTGGCTCCGGGGCGCGACGTTCCTCACCGGCGGTGCGCGCGTGTCCGAGGGCATCGCGGCGAAGGAGGCCGTCGAGCGCCTGACCCGCTGGATCGGCGAGGGCCTGCAGGAGGGGCAGAACCTCATCATCACAACCGAGAAAGTCCTGCGCTCCTCCGTCTTCTTCAAGACCTGCCAGAAGCACGGCGAGGTCATTGACTTCGGCGGCGGCCTCAAGCCGTGGGAACGCGAGCGGCAGGCCGACGAGCGGCTCGACTCCCTGCTCGAACAGGTCGGCCTGCAGATGGACCGCGCCGCGCGGGGCGAGTTCATCGCACGCGTCGGCTTCGACACGCGCCTGCAGGTCCAGGAGCTAGAGAAGCTCCGTACCTACCTCCACCCGAACCTCTCCGCGACCGCGCACGACGTGCGCGAGATCACCTCCGTCGGCCGCGAGGCCGACGCGTGGGACGTGCTGGACGCGTTCGGCGAGCGCAAGGCCAAGGCCCTGCTCGCCGCGCTCCACCAGTTGAGCGGGCAGAAGGGCATCGGCGTCATGCTCGCCGCCATGCTCGAGAAAAACGTGCGCGAGCTCATCATCCTGCGCGAGGCCGCGGACAAGAAATGGGCGGGTCCCGGCGGATGGTCCGGCAGCATCCCCCCCGAGGCCGCGGTCATGCTCGGCACGCTCCCCGTCAACCCCAAGGCCACCAACGCGTGGGTGCTGCGCAAGAAGCTCCCCCACGCCATGAACTACACGCTGCAGGAACTGCGCGTCGCGCGTTTCCGCATCCTCGACATGCGCGAGAAGATGGTCTCCACCGGACTCCCCGAGATGCACCTCCTCCACACGACGCTGCTGCGCATCATCGGGAAAAGTCAGAGGTCAGAAGTAAGAGGTCAGAGGTCAGAGGTCAGAAGTAATAGGTAATAGGTAATAAGTAATAAGTAAGAGGTAATAAGGAAAGAGAAGAGAAATGCGGATTTTTCTGAAAAAACTGAAAGCACACAGATTTGAGACTACAACTCTCAAATCACCTCTCCCCTCTCCCTTCTCCCCTCTCACTTATTACTTATCACCTATTACCTCTTACTTATCCCCTCTCACCTCTTACTTCTTACTTATTACCTATTACCTATTACTTATTACTTCTTCCGCCTCCGCCCAGCTCCCCTTCTTCTCCTCCGCGGCCGACCTCGACGCCAACGGCGACGGCGTGATCCGCATCGCGCTCATCTCCCCCCCCCAGCACTCGGGCATCGACGCCGCCACCCTCTGCGCCGACCTCGAGGCCACCATCCGCGCCTCCAAGACCCGCAAGCCCGTGCGCGTCACCTTCGAGCCCGTCACCAAGACCCGCACCCTCCTCGGCTGGTGGTACCACCCCGACACCCTCGACGCCCGCGCCCAGCTCCTCGACGGCGCCTACGACCACGTCCTGCTCGCCGAGGCCGAAGACATCGCCCGCACCTACCCCGAGCTCTTCTTCGAAGGCACCCGCGCCATCGCCCAAGCCTTCCGCGCCCGCGGCGCCGCGCCCGCGCTGCTCATGATGGCCCGCCCCGCCTCCTCCCACCGCGACAGGCGCCTCACCCCCCTCGCCGACACCACCTGGCGCGTCGCCGACGGCTGCGCCCTCCCCGTCATCCCCGCCGCCCTCGGCTGGCTCGACGCGCTCACCCGCAACCGCATCGCCCCCGACCACCCCCAGCGCCTCCGCGCCAACGCCCTCATCGCCGCCCACGTCGCCTACTGCGCCCTCGCCAACGACCGCGTCCCACGCGCCATCCCCGACGCCGACTGGCTCCCCCGCCGCACCCTCGACGCCCTCGCCGACTCCGCCCGCCAAGCCCTCCAGGAGGCCCGCACCCAGCGCCACTACGCCGGCCCCTTCGAAGGCACCGTCCGCATCGCCGCCCTCAACGTCAGGCCCCTCGGCGTCTACCTCCCCACCACCATCGCCGACGACCCCCTCCGCCACTGCTTCCAGCACATCTGCGCCGCCGCCTCCCAGGACCACTTCATCAGGACCGTCGCCGACTGGCACACCGACGGCTTCGACCGCGCCGACGCCCCCCTCGACCTCGTCTTCGCCGACCTCCGCCAGATGGCCCAATACCTCGACCCCGAGAACTACACCTCCTCCGCCATCCCCACCAACCAGCTCCTCAAGATCTGCACCGCCGTCTACTGCCGCACCCCCGAGGCCGACCTCCACCCCGACGCCATGCTCCGCAACCTC
>WRML01000257.1 GCA_009777165.1 Kiritimatiellota bacterium | reverse complement strand
GATGGTGTCGGCGAGCGCGGCGAGTTCGGCGCGTTTCTCGGGGGGGGCAGTGAGGGTGGGGGTGCCGCGGTAGATCTCGCGGAAGGCGCGGATGGCGTACCAGGCGTCGGGGGGGTTGCCAAGGAGGCCTTGTTGCATATCGCTGGGCTGGAGATTGCCGAAGCCGTCGATGCGGATCAGCTCTTTGGCGTGGAAGACGTCGGAGGGGATCCAGATTTCGACGGGGGTCCAGACGAGGTCCGGTTCTGCCGTCGGATTGGACGGGTTGGCGCGGGTGTTTTTGTTCGATCCATTCGAGTCATTCGAGTCATTCGATGACAAAATAATCGTGTCATTGGATGGCCCGGTGGGGGGGATACCGGGGTGGGTGCCGATGATCTTGCGGGGGCCGCGGGCCTCGTCGGTGCCGTTGAGGATGTAGGTGTATTGCTGGAGGGTGGCGAGGCCGCCCTTGCCGTTGTCCTTGACGGTACTGAACTCGAAGTTGACGCGGGCCTGCGGGTGGCGGGCGATCTCGAACTGCCAGCCCAGGATCTTGTCGGAGGCGACGGGGGGGAGGGAGCAGTGGGTGAGGAAGGTGCCGGCGCCGAGGGTGGAGGTGACGCGCATCTCGGGCTTGGCGGTGTTCGTCTTCGTGAAGCGGACGGTGGGGTGGCTGACCTCGTCGCCGGATTCCCAGAAGAGGGGTGAGAAGGGCTGGAGGGGGCGATTGTTGACTAAAATGCCGGAGTCGGCTTGCGCGGGATGATCGAGCCGGGTCGGGTCAGTCGAGCCGAGTCGAGCCGAATCGGCTTTGGGAATGGGGATGGGTTTGAAGGCATAAGCGCGGGGACGGACGTTCTCGGCGGCGACGCGGATGCGGGCGACCATCATGGAGTTGCGGTAAGTCCACATGCCGAGGGAGCCGTCCTGTAGGGGTTCGGGGTCGTCGGCCTCGAAGACGAGCTCGTTGCCGTAGATGTATTGGACGCGGTTACCGATGCGGCGGAGCTGGATGCCGTACCAGGAGCCGTGCATGTCGCGCGAGCCGAAGGGGGTCCACGGGTCGTAGTCGCGGCGCACGTTGCCCTCACGGTAACGCGGGACCATGTACTTGGTGGAGGAGTCGATGACCTGGCCGTTGCGCAGGAAGCGGGAGTAGAGCTGGGAGTGGTTGGGGTCCCAGCCGGTGGCGATGGCGGTGTAGCCGTCGCTGGTGGCGTTTTTCTTGCTCATGATGGAGAGGTTGAGGTCGCCGGCGCGCTCGTACCAGCCCATGCGCATGCCGGCGTAGAACTCGACGCTGAAGTCGCCGCTGAAGGTGTATTTCGACCAGAGCGCGGCGAGGGATTCGCCGTTCTCGCCGTTCATGTGCGACCAGGTGGGCTCGCAGTAGAAACGGTTGACGACCTCCCACGTGCCGCCGTTGATGGTCCAGTTGAAGAGGGACTCGTTGAAGAGGGTGTCGAAGACATTCTCGCGCTTGACGAGGGTGTACTTGAGGTTCTCGGTGGTCATGCCGGCGATGCGCATGCGGCGGCCGCGCGGGATCTCGCGGAGGTGGACCCGGTCGATCAGCACGTCGTCGCCGCCGATCCAGAGCACGTGGTCAGTGATGCCGACGGTGAAGAGGTTGTACGGGACGCGGTCAATGACGACTTTCGGGATGCTGTCGGCGGGGACGGAGAAGGCGGGGGTGTCGCCGGACTCGGGGGTGTAAACGTTGACCTGGCCGGCCCAGGTGCCAACACGGTAGAGGCCGTTGGACTCACCCTCTGGGACGAAGAGGTGCAGCCACATGCCGCTGACGACGGGGAGGCGGATCTTGGTGGGGCCGAGCAGGTCGCCCTTGAACCAGGTCATGCCGTCGGGGAAGGAGATCCACGCGCCCTCCGGGGAGGCCCAGTTCTTCATGAAGGGGTCGCTGGCGTAGAGGGGGTTTTTCTCGAATCGGTCAGCCAGCGACGCGTCGCGGGAGGTCACGGCGGGGGCGGAGAAAAAGAGCGTGGAGGCGTTCTCCGCGAACACGCCGAGGCGGCCGCATGGCTGCTGCGAGGGGCGGCGGAAACAAACGGTCTTGCCGTCGGCGAGACAGCGCAGGTCGTTGGGCTTAAGGGGGTCGATGGCGAGGGTGACGCGGTTGCTGGTGAAGGCGGTCTCGAATGCGTCGAGCTCCACGGGGGGGTTGTCGCCGGCGATGCCTTCGAGCCGGTAGGTGCGCTTGCCGCCGGCCTGTATGCAGGAGAAGCGGTAGAGGGGGGTGTTGGAGGAGGCGGAATCCCCGATCGTCAGGCCGCAGGTGAAGTCGTCGGCCGTCGCGACGAACATGGTCTCCTGCCGCAGGGGCATGGCGGCTTCCGCGCCGAAACGCCACACGTTCGTCTGTGCCTCGGCGCAGGGCGGGAAGTACATCCAGATGCCGTCCTTGTACGGGAACGGGCGCACGCCGGCGGACTGCTCGCGCGTCATCACCTGCACGTCTGCGACGGACTCGAAGAGGGTGTCGCCGTGCGTGGTCGCGAGGATGTCGTCGTAGCGCGTACTCTCGCCGTCCGGCACGCTGCAGAAGAAACCGAAACGGCCGCAGGGGGGGAGGTCAAGCCTCATGCGGATGACCTCGATGTTGTCCGCGCGGCAGATGATGCGGTCGTCGAAGAGTTGCGTCTCGAGCAGGAGCCACTGGCCAAGGGGGAGCTCGGTCTGCACGGCCGCGAGGGGGACGGGGGAGGCATCGGCATCGGCAGGCTGTCGCCAGAGATCGAGGATGATGCGGTCGGTCTCGGGGTCGGTCCGCGCGGTGAACGCGAGGTAACCGCCGTGCTCGCCAGCGAGGAACACGATGCCGTTCGTGCCGGCGTTGTGCTGGACAGCGGCGCGGCAGGAATAGTGCGAGTAGAAATACTCGCCCGCGAGCACGACGGCGTTGGTGCCGCTGCCTTCGAGCGAGTAGAAGTTCGGGCTCTTCTCGGGGAGGGGCTGGCGCGCGAGCTGGTAACCCGTGGCCGCGCCGCTCATCGTCCCCGTGACCGAGTGCAGCGTCCAGATGCCGCTCATGATCTCCCACGTGGGCGGGAACTTCGAGCCAGCCGGCACGAGGAAGGTGTCCTCGAAGGTGAACGATCCGACGCGTTGCGTGTACTCATCCTTGTCGGCCTCCTCCGGCAACGCCTCGAGCAGATGCTCGATGGCGATGGCCCCCTCCCAGAGTTCGGGCGCGCGGAGGATCAGCTGGTCGCCGAGGTAGACACCCCAGAAGTTCTCGCCGCGCTTGAACGTGATCCAGTACGGGGCATCCCCGGTGATCGGCTCGCACGGCAAGGCCTGCAGGTGCTGGCGGAGTTCCTTCGGAAACGCCTGTTCCGGGACGAGCGTGTAGCGTGTTCCGCCCCCGTTGCCAAACGTCAGCTCGAGGCAACGGTTCCCCGTCGGGTCATTCAGGCGAATGGAGACCGCCTCATGCTCCCCTTGCGGCTTCATGTTCATGGAAGCAAGCATTGTCCGGTCCAATGCTTCCAGGCGCGTTACCCATGTGACATTTGTCTCGGCTCCGAAGCCCGATAACGCACCCAATAAAACGAATACAAAGATCCTCCCCCAGAATTTCATACAGACAGTTTAGACTGCCCACGGTTGGATGTCTATAGGGAAAGTTTTTTTTTTGCACTTTTTTCTGGCAATTTTTACGTCCCAGCCCCGTTGCGCTGAGAACGTCGCGCTGGCACCCTGTCGTTATCCTTTTATTGTTAAGGCGAGGGTTAGCGTGAAACCATCACACGAAAGAACCCGCCTATCGCAATCCAACTTGAAGTCGCCACCGTCGGACAAAGCCCTCGCGCCTGTGTTGAGAAGACGCAACCTCTGGAGTGCGGCGGCTTGCCGCCGCTTTTCGTCGCGGGGGCTTGCCCCCGCGTGGACGGCTGCAGGGGAGCCCCATATGTCCGCACGCACGCCGGAGGGTCACAGAATAATTTCCTCTGCGGCATGAACATTGTCAAGACCGCAAAGCAACCGTGAGGCGTTTTCTAAAAACGAAAAACTGGAAACTGAAAACTAAAAACTGGAAACTGGGGCGTGTTGACACAAAAGGCTGAAAGCCCTCGCGCCTGTGTTGAGAAGGCGCAACCTCTGGAGTGCGGCGGCTCGCCGCCGCTTTTCGTCGCGGGGGCTCGCCCCCCCGCCGGC
>WRML01000256.1 GCA_009777165.1 Kiritimatiellota bacterium | reverse complement strand
CGGTCAACACCGTGCCGTTCGCGGCGTTCACAGGGAATGCGGCGGGGGCGGACATTGATATGCCGTTCGGAGGGTTCACCTCTGATGCGTTTGCCTTGGATGGTATCCCGGCCCCGTACAGGACATTGCTCGCTCCAGGCGCGTATAATGATGGTGCCGCAGTGACCATGACGCTCAAAAACCTGGCGGTGGGGACTTATTACCAGATTCAGTTCTGGGTCTCGGACTCGCGCTCGTATGGCACAAACCGCTATCAGGATTTGAGCAGCCCGGGGGGCGACCCGGTACGGCTGTATTTCCAGAACACGTCGGGGGGGCTGAAGAACGGGCAGTATGCGCTTGGCTATTTCGTCGCGGATGACGTGACGCAGACGCTGACCGTCACTGCGAACCAGTCCGCGCAGATCAACGCGATCCAGGTGTGCCAGTTGCCGATCGGGAATTTGTCCGTCGTGAAGGCGGATGCTTCGCTGGTGAATGCGCTCCTTTCACCGCCGTCTCAGCTTGTCGCGGAGGGGGCCTCCGCCGCGTTTGAGCTGAAGGTGGACTACGGGTATACGATTGATGCGGTCTATACGAACGGCGCATTGTTCGCGTCGCCGGGGAATGATGCCCCGTTCGCGTTCGCGATTGAGGACGTGCGGGAGAACATCACCATCTCGGCGGATATTACCCGTGACGCTTCTGTCCCGCCGAGCTACATCGGCAACTCGGGGAACTGGAGCGACGCGATCAAGTGGGCGAGCGGGCTGGTGGCGGACAACGGCGACGTCGCGCGTTTCGTCACGCAGGGGGGCCAGACAATCCCCGTGGACGCGCCCGTGCTGCTGGGGGGGATGTACATGACGCAGAATGAGACGTTCAACGCGTCCGGGGGGGGGAGCCTGACGTTTGCGGACGGGGCGGAGATACGCGCCTACCACGGGAACAGCACGACGACCTTCAACCTGCCGCTGCTCGGCACAGGGGGGGGCATCACGAAGCGGGGGAGCGGCGGCATCACGCAAAACGCTCTGAACATGCGGTTTGCTGAGCCGTTCGAGAACTTCAGGATGGTGAACCTGATGGGGGGGAACCTGGAGAGCACGGCGGCCGGGGGGGTCGCCATCAGCACGGGCAACGTGACGCTGGCGGGGGCGCGGCTGACGGTCGCGCCGTCGGCGCCGGTGGGGGCCCAGACGATCGCGGGCGACGGCACGTTCACCGTCGGCCCGGGGCCCAACATGATCACGCTGGCGAAGCACGGCGACAGCCCCGGCTTCGACCTGACGTTGGGCGGTGCACTGGGCCACCTGCCGGGGGGGGGCCTGCCGCTGAACCGCGCGGGGTGGGACAGCGCTGTCACGCGGATTTTCCTTGCCCAGCCCCCCGCGCTGGTCAACGGGATGCTGCCGCCGTGGATCGCGGCGGTCAACGGCCCCGGGGCGCAGATCAGCTTCGTGACGCATGACGCGACCGACGGCATCGTGGACGCGCCGGCCGTGGACTTTTCCGTCGCGGGGACCACGGACATCGCCGAGGTCTCCGCGAACGTGCCACTTGCGGACGGGACGGCCTATCACGCGCTGGTCGTGAACAATGCGACCGCGTCGCTGGCGGGGACGCTGACGCTGGGCGACGGGGTCAACCCGACGGGCCTCATCCTGAACCGGAGTACCGTTCAGAACAACGTCATTGACATCGGCGGTTCCGACCTCTACATCTGGCACCTCAATGCAGACGGCGCTGGAAATAACAGCCTGCTCGCCAGCAGCATTCAGGGGAGTGGCGGCGTGACGTTCTGCTCGGGCCTGTACCCGAACTACGGGCAGTGCAAGAACATGGATTTCAACCCGCCGGCCCCCTGCACCTACATCGGCCCGACGCATATCCTGGGGACGCGCGTGCAGACGCAATCCAACCACAACCCGTTCGGCCCCGGCGACATCTATGTGTACGGCAACGAGTCCCAGATCGGCGGGCAGTTGTATCTGGCAAAGCAATTCGCGCTCCCCAACAACCTGCACATCTCCGGCTTCGGCGCGGACCAGAACGCGGCCATCCGCGTGCAGGGGGACGTGGACATCCAGGGGACCATCGAGCTGATGGACGATGCCGGGATCCAGACGCAACAGAACCCCCTCTATCTGCGTACGCTGATCTACGGGCCAGGGAAGCTGCGCCTCGTCAACGCCCCGAACAGCGCTCTTTCGTCCGTGACGCTGACCAATATCAACACGTATGCCGGGGGTACCGAGATCGCGACGACGGTTCAGCTCGACCACATCCGGGCGCTCTCGACGGGCCCGGTCGAAATCCTCAACGCCAGCACGTCATGCCTGCGCTTCAACAACGCGGAGGACTGGGTGTATACCAACAAGGTCTTCGGGACCGGGGGGGGCCTCGCGAAAATCAACACGGGCCGGCTGACGATCGCCGACTTCCGCGGTACCCCGACGGGCATGACGAGCCTGAGCATCGCGGACGGGGAGATGGTCCTGCCGAACTGCGCGTGGGGGTTCACGTCCGCCACGATGGGCCCCGCCAGCGCGTTGACCATCCAGCCCGGGCCCCTCCGGGTATTCAGGGTCGCCGGCACCAGCGACACCGACAACAGCCTCGTCTCCCTGGGGGGGCCCGTCTCCCTCTTCGTGAACATCGCCAACACGCTCACGTTGGACGGCATCAACACCTACAGCGGCGCGACGGCCGTCGAGGGCGGCACCCTCCGGATCATGCACGAGGACACGCTCCCCCCCACGACCGCGTTCAGCGTGAGCAGTTTCAGCACGCTCGACCTCAACGGCTTCAGCCAGACCGTCGCCAGCCTGAACGGCAAAGGGTGGATCGTCAGCACGAACGGCGCCCCCGCGACGTTCACCTTCGGCGACGCGCAGGACTCCCGCTTTGATGGCTACATCACGGGCGACATCAGCCTCGTCAAGCAGGGCGACGGTACCGCCACCCTCGCCACCGCCAACACCTACTCCGGCGACACCACCCTCCTCGGCGGTACACTCAAGCTCAGCGCGTTCGACCGCACCCTCGCCCCCACGGGCATCGCCCCGGTCTCCCTCTGGCTCGACGCGTCCAACCCCGACAGCCTCAACGCCGCCCATGACGACCCCGTCACCCTCTGGAAAGACCTCTCCGCAAACGGAAATGATTTCGCCTCGCCCGTCACCGCCGGGCTCACATCGCCGACGGTGGAAGGCAACAAGCTGGACGGCAAAAGCATGGTCCGCTTCTCGCGCACGGCGCAGACGCGCCTGGAGGCGTGGGACTCCCCCGCCAACGTCCGCTCCTTCGCCGCCGTCCTCACCCTGACCGATGCCGACGGCGGCTCCGGCGGCAACCAAGGCATCTTCGGACGCGCGACATGGAGCCAGGACTATGGCATACGCAGGAAGAACAACGCATCGGAGCTGGAGGCACCCGGGTGGTGGTTCTTCAGCAGCAGCGACTGTTTCGTGAACGGGTTTCAGACATTAGCGTTCATTGACAAGAAGCCGTTCTTTGTGGTCACGACGCGCAATGAGGACCGTAACTTTGACGATATGGCACTCGGCGCTTTTTATGACACTGGGCGGTGCTTCAGCGGCTGGATCGGCGAGGTCATCGGGTTCTCCACGACGCTCACCACTCCCCAGCGCCAGCAGGTGGAGGACTACCTCCGCGCGAAGTGGTTCGGCTCCGACCCTGTCCCCGCCGCAAGCAGCGACCTCCTGCCCGTCACGACGGGTGTCGTCCTCCGGAACGGTGCGACGCTCGACCTCGGCGACACCGACCAGACGGTCGCGACGCTGACCGGGGCCGGCACAATCACCAACGGCAACCTCACCGTCACCGACCGCCTCGTCATCAACGTCAACCCCGACGGCACCTACGACGAGCTGACCATCGCCGCGACGCTCACGCCCGGGCCGAGCGCGGTTTTGGAGATCGCCAACGCCCACCTGCTCATCAGCAGGCGCGTGGTCATCCCCTGCGATGCGCTGAACGGCGACTTCGCGCAGATTATCCCTGGCCGATTTGGGTATGTCTTCGCCAACGGCGAGATCCGCCTCTCCAGCCGTTCGACGATGATTCTGATCAAGTAGCGCGATGAAAAAAAGTCCCTAAGAGCGTGGCCTATGGAGTGCGGCGGCTTGCCGCCGCTTTCTGTCGTGGGGGCTTGCCCCCACGTGGGGACGGT
>WRML01000255.1 GCA_009777165.1 Kiritimatiellota bacterium | reverse complement strand
ATGGTCGAGAGGGGGGGGGGATGGCTGCTCCAGCGCCAGCGCGAGGACGGCTCGGGGGGCATGGGGGGGGGGCCGACCATCGAGGAGACGGCGTTGGCGGTGATCGCGCTGGCAGGTTTTTTCTCGCAGGGGCGCAGGGGTGCAGAGGCGCAGGATCGGGGGGGGGCTGTGCGGCGCGGCCGCGAGTGGCTGTGCGCGCAAGGCGTGGAGGGGGTCAGCCGCCCCGCGCCGATCGGCCTCTATTTCGCATTGCTTTGGTATCACGAAAAGATGTATCCTGTCATCTGGACACTGGAGGCGTTGTGTTGTGGAAACGAAGGATTGCTTTGACAGGATTGCAGGAGGTTTGGTTTGCTCGTAAAGATGGTTGAGAGAGTGGTGTCGTTTTTCCGCGGTTCAGGAAAACGGCAGGGGAGCCCGAAGCGTGAGAAGAACGCGTCTGCGCTGGCGGCGCTGGAGCGGACGTTGGGGTATGCGTTCAAGGACCGGGCGCTGCTGGAGACGGCGTTGACGACGCCGTCGTTCCGGGCGTCGAGCTCGGTGGCGTGCGTGGATAACCAGCGGCTGGAGTTTCTGGGCGACGCGGTGATCGGGCTGCTGGCTGCGGAACACCTGTTCAACACGCATCAGGACGCGGACGAGGGGGTCTTGACCAAACGGCGGAGCCACTTGACGAGCGGGAGCGCGCTGGCTCAGCTGGCGCGGCAAATCGGGCTCGGGAATTACCTGCGGGTCGGGCGGGGCGATCGGCAGACCGGGGGGGTGGGGAAAGAGCGCCTGCTGGCGGATGCGATGGAGGCGGTGATCGGGGCGGTCTGGTGCGACGGCGAGATGGCCGGCGTGCGCGCGTTGTTCAGGGTGCTGATAACGTTCGGGGGAGAGGTGTCGGTCGCCAAACTGCGCGAGGACAACCCCAAGGGGCATTTGCAGGAGATCGCCCAGCGGCTGGCGTGGGCGGAGTTGCCGTCGTATGATCTGGTGAGTGTGACGGGCCCCAACCATGCGCCCGCGTATGTTGTGCGTGTGCGCGTGGAGGGGGGGCTGGAGGCCACCGGCGAGGGTACCACCAAACGCGCGGCAACCGTCACCGCCGCGCGGCGGATGCTGGAGAAACTGAAGAAGGATGGGGTGGAGTGAATGGCCGAGGCGAAATGGCGAGTTTCGATGGCCGTCGATGGCACTCGATGGCGCTCGATGGCAGTCGGCGGTACTCGATGGCAGTCGGCGGCAGTCGGCGACGCTCGATGGCTGTCGGCGGCATTCGGTGGTAACGGCAATTGCAACAGGAGGATCGCGATGAGAAAGGTGTGCGGGATAGGTGTGGTGATGGTGTGCCTGGCGGGGGGCGTTGCGGCGCAGGAGGAGGCGACGGCCGAGGCGCTGCGCGAGTGGACGTCCGTGAACGGTAACGTGGTGGAGGCGGCGTTCGTACGCGAGGAGGACGGCAAGGTCTTCCTGCGGCTGGCGGACGGTAAGACCATCTCGACCTCGCGCGAGAAATTGTCGCCGAATGATCTGGCATGGATTGACACGCGCACGGGAGCCGCGCCCAAAGCGGGCGACGCGAAGACGGAGTCGTTCACGTTGATCAAGTCGCAGGCGGAGAAGCTGAAGCTGGAGACGTTCCTGACGATCAAGGGACTCATCATCCGGACGTATGCGGACCTGACCAACAACCACCGCGAGGACAAGTCGCTCGCGTTCCTGCTGCGCGACGCGAACAAGGTGTACGGCTGGGCGAGCATCACGGCGGAGTGTTACCCGCTGCCGAACGGGCAGAAGGGGAAGGTCAAGGCCATGACGTTCTACCTGCCGACACTCGTCGAGTTACGCGAGGCGGTGCAGATCATGCGCGAGAAGCTGCGCATCGTCATGCCCGACCCCGTGGTGATGAAGGAGATCCGCGAGTACGGGATGCCCGCGTGGGAAGCGCAGAACCCGCCGGACTACATCTCGCGTATCCTGCTGGTGAAGGATTCGTACGCGGGGAAAATCAGCAGAATCATGGTTTCATTCCCCGCCCCGGAGAAGAACTGAAATGAAGCCGCAGCGTGTATCGAGTGGCGCCGGTTTTTTGATGAGGTGTGTCGGTCGGGTCTGCGGTTAAACGGGAAAAGGGTATTTCAATGAGGCATACGTTTGTGGGTTTTGGGTTCGGGCCGATACAGTCCGGGTTGTTCGCGAAGGAGGCGGCGGAGTCCGGGCGGTTCGACGAGATTGTCGTCGCGGAGGTTGACGGGGGGCTCGTTGACGCGCTCCGGCAAAACAACGACACTTACGCCGTGAACGTCGCCCATGCGGATCGCGTGGAGGCGGTGACCGTCAAGGGCGTGAGGCTCCTCAACCTGTCCGTGCCGGACGATGTTGGCCATCTCCGTGCCGCCTTGGCAGCCGCTACCGAGATTGTCACCTCCCTCCCCTCTGTGGCATTCTACACGCGGGGGGGGGAGGCGAGCGTCGCGGCGCTCATCGCGGAGGGGCTCCGTGCAAACACGGGCGGGCAAACGGTTGTCTACACCGCAGAGAACAACAACCACGCGGCGGCGATTTTGCGCGAGGCGGTGGTCGGTCAGGACGCTCGCCCCGGCCCAACGCGTCCGACCCAATACCTGAACACCGTCATCGGCAAGATGAGCCAGGTGGTCGCGGACCCTCTTGAAATCGCGCGGCGTAACCTCCGCCCGATTGTGCCGATGGAGGGGGGGGGGGCCGGAGAAACCGCCGCCTCTGGGGGACGCGCGTTTCTGGTCGAGGCGTTCAACCGCATCCTCGTCTCGGAAATCACCTTGCCCGGGTTTGAGCCCGGCATCATGGCGTTTGAGCAGAAGGCGGACTTGCTGCCGTTCGAGGAGGCGAAGCTCTACGGGCATAACGCGATTCACACCGTGCTCGGGTTCCTCGGCAAGCGCCTTGGGGTTGTCTCGCTCGCGGAGTTGCGTGGTCACGCGGACATGATGGCACTCGCGCGGCAGGCGTTCGTGGAGGAGATCGGCGCGGCGCTCGTGAGGAAATATTCTCGCCTCAATGACCCGTTGTTCACGCGAGAGGGGTTCACGGCGTATGCGGACGATTTGTTGGAGCGCATCACGAACCCGTTCCTTGCCGACACCGTCGGGCGCGCCATCCGCGACCCCCTCCGCAAGCTCGGCGCGAACGACCGCATCTTCGGCGCGATCCGCCAATGCCTCGCCCAAGGCATTGAACCGAGCGCCCTCGCGCATGCCGCGCGCGTCGCCCTGGGCGTCTTGCCCCAACTTCCCGAATGGCCGGCGCACGGCGTGCCTTCGGATCTTGACGCGACACTTGCGCTGCTGTGGGAACGCGACACGCTCGCGGCCGCCGAGATGGCGCAGGTTTTACCGCTCCTGGCAGAACACCGATAACGTGTGAGCGTACGGGGGGGACTCGCGGGACGTTCACCCTTACCGGCCCCCTTCGCGGGAGCACAAAAATAAAGTAAGATTTTTTAACTTTTCAGTTGACGGTGGTGGGTCAATGTGGTCTAATTGTGGGCATGAAATGGGGCGTTTTCCCTATTACGTTTTTTTGGTTCTGAAACATGGCGTTACAACGGGAACAGAATAGTGTGCTGGCAGCAGGGCCCAGTCAAATGACTGGCCCCCGGCGCGCGTGTACGTTGGATGCCAAAAAACGTCTGACCATACCGTCTGAATGGCGCGAGCTGGTGAAAACGTCAGGGTTCGTGTATGTGATCGCGGAACGGCCGAAATGCCTGATGTTGCTGCCGCCGGCCGAGATGGACCAACGGATGGAAAAGGTGAGGCAGATGCCGTTGGTGAAAGGGTCGGTTTCCCTGTTGAGCAAAGTGGCGGAGTTCTCGGAACATGTGAAGATGGACCCTCAGGGGCGTATCCGTATCTGTGACCGTCTGCTCGAGTTCGCGGAGATTGAAGATAAGGCGGTGGCAGTTCCCGCGATGGATCGTCTGCTCCTGTGGTCGCCCGCGCGGGCGCCGGCAGAGAAACCCGTGGATGTGGACGAGCTGATGATGGCACTCGAGGAGTTGGGTATTTAGCCGTATGAATGGGGGGGGCGATGCATTTGACAGTCATGTTGCAGGAAGCGATGGATGCGCTGGCGGTAATGCCGGGGGGGGGGGACATTGACGGCACGGTCGGTGGGGGGGGCCACGAGGCGGGAATCCTCAGGCGCGCAGGGC
>WRML01000254.1 GCA_009777165.1 Kiritimatiellota bacterium | reverse complement strand
TCGGGGGTCGTGACGGGGGGGGCGGTGACGTCGCCCGCAGGGACGGCGGTGTAGACGTTCGTGAGCTTGCCGATGCGCCCGTTCAGCACGGCCTCGGCGGCGCGCGCCATCTGGGGGACCCCCCGGCACTCGCTGTCGTTGCGCGTGACGCGGTTGAGGCGCTTGGCCTCGTTCGCGAAGAGGCGGCCCTCCCGGATGCTCAGGGAGATGGGCTTCTCGACGGACACGTCCTTGCCCGCGCGGATGGCGGCGAGCGCGTGGGGGATGTGCCAGTGGTCGCAGGTCGAGACCATCACCGCGTCAATGTCCTTGTCCTGCAGGAACGCGCGGAAGTCGCGGTAGGCCCTGCAGGTATTGTTCTGGTAATGGCCGTTGACCTTCTTCTGCGCGAGGTCGAGGCGCCACTGGTCAACGTCGCACACGGCGACGATGGTCGCGTCCTGCATCTTCAGGAACGGCTCAGTGTTGGCGTTGATGCCGTGGCGCCCGCAGCCGAGCATCCCGACGTTGATGCGGTTGCTCGGCGCGTTCTGCCCCAGCACACCGGACGGTACGATCGCTGGTGCGGCGGCGGCGGCGATGACGGAGCGGATGAATGAGCGGCGGTTTGTCTGCATTGGAATCTCCTTGAGTTTTTAGTTTTTAGTTTATAGTTTTTAGTTATCGATTCGGCTCGACTCGTCTCGATTCAACTCGATTCGACTCGATAACTGGAAACTGGCAACTGGAAACTAACAACTAACAACTAAAAACTATAAACTAAAAACTTCTCCTTAAACATCACACAACTGAATCGCCTTGCGCAGCGACTCGATGCCGCGTTTCGGGCTGAACTCGTGTGCGACGTAGCCGTCGAACTTGCCCTCTTCCTGCAACTGCGCGATGGTGCGCATGATGGCGGGGTAGTAAAGCTCCTGGTCCTCGTCCAGGTCCTTGCGCCCGGGGTTCCCGGCGGTGTGGAAATGACCGATGTAGGCGATGTTGTCGCGGATGGTACGGATGATGTCGCCCTCCATGATCTGCATGTGGTAGATGTCGTAGAGCAACTTCATGCGCGGCGACTCGACGCGCTTGCACACCTCCACGCCCCACGCCGTATGGTCGCACATATAGCCGGGGTGGTCCACCTTGCTGTTGAGCAGCTCCATGCAGATGGTCACGTCGTGGTCGTCGGCGATCTTCACGGCCTCTTTCAGGATGGACACGCAGGCGGCCATGCCGTCGTCGTCGCTGATGCCCTTACGGTCGCCGGCCATGGCGATGACGCGCTTCCAACCGAACGCGGCGGCGGCGGGGATGTTCTCGCGGAACTGCTTGAGCCACTCGTCGCGCTTGGCAACATTGTTGAGACCGTCCTTGATGCTGCCCGCGCCCGGCACCATGGTAGCGGCGAGCCCGTTGTCCTTCAACGCTTGCCAATCGTTGCGGCCGACGAGGTCGAGGCCATGCAGCCCCAACGCCTTGATTTCGGGCAGCGACAGCTTGCCGGCAGACATTCGCGTCGTGGACTGCCTGATGCGCCCTTTGAGTTTCGGCTCCTCGGCCTGCGCATGTGCGGCGAGGGGCAGGATGCCCGGCGCGGCCGCAACAGCGGCGACGGCCCTGATGAAGGAACGGCGGTTTGTGTGCATGAATTTCTCCTTTCAATGATGAATGATGAGCGGTTAATGAAACTTCCATGCCATACGTGAAAAAAGTATATCATGCCCATCCATGGAGTGCAAGTGGATTGGTGACACGAAAATGACCACACGAAAATGACACACGAAAATGACACCGCGAAAAAAAAACAAAAAAATATGTTTTTGTGGTTGACTCCGACCAGTCCTTCCGTGTAACATTGTTACATGATTAAAAAACGTCCAAATTATGATGTGCCTGGTTTACGGGCAGGACTCTCTGTGTTGCGGGTGTTGTGCAAGGCTCCGAAACCGCTGGGGCAAACGGAGCTGAGTCAGGCTGCCGGACTGAATAAGCACATGGTTTACCGCTGTCTGCAGACGTTGCTTGTGGAAGGCATGATCGTCGAGTCCAGCGAGGGGCCGAAGTATGAGCCGTCCCTGATGGCGTTCCATTACCTTTCCCTGCCCGTGGCGCGGATGACGGTCACGCGCGCCGCCACGGAACCCTTGTGCAAGCTCGGGGAGGAGCTTAACGAGTGCGTCTATCTCGGCATCCTGCACGAGGACCGCATCCTGTACCTGATCCACCAGGAGGGCGGGCGCACGATCCGTTCCGGGGGCGGGCGCGTGGGCGGGCGCTACTGCCTACACGCGGACGGTGCGGGCAAGGTGCTGGCGGCCTATGCGGATGACGCGCAACGTGAGCGTCTGCTCGCGGAGGGCCTGGAGAAGCTCACCCCGCACACGCACACGGGCCGGAGGGGGTTCCTCGCCGAGATGACGCGTGTCCGCCAGCAGGGGTTCGCGATTGACCGTGAGGAGTACATCCCGGGCGTCATCTGTTTCGGTGCGCCGGTTTTCAATCACACCGGGACGGTGGTGGGGGCTATCTGCTGCTCCGTCCTGACGATTCATTATTCTCTGGAGGAACTGGAGTCGCAGATCGGTCCAAAGGTGTTGGACACGGCGCGGCGCATTTCCGTCACGATGGGTTGGCAGCAACAAGGTTAAGGTTTAGGTTTAGGTTAAGGTTCACGAAAGAGGAGGTCGGAGATGACAATGCAGAAGGGAACATGGTTTGGGGCTGTAGCGGCGATCAGCCTGTCGGTTTCGGGTGCGGCGCCGGTGTGGCACTCTGGAATGCTCAAGGAGGCGGTTGACCGCCCGAACGGCCAGCGCGCGGTGACGGACAAGACGCTCTCGCTCGCGGGCTCGTATGCGTATAAGATGGATTCGTCCTGTCTGCCGGAGCAGATGAAGCAGTTCTCCGTCTCCGCATGGGTCAAGCCGGACAAGTTCGACCACTACAACGAGATTTTCAGGATCGAGTCCAACAAGGGGCGCGTGTTGTTCGCCTTTCAGGAGAAGGGGCTGGTGCTGGCACTGGGCCTAGACGTCAACGGCGGTTATCAGGAGTGTGACGCCCCCATCCGTGCGGAGGCCCTGCTGGACAAGGACTGGCACTTTGCCGCCGCCACGTTTGACGGGCAGACGATGCGCGTCTTTCTCGACGGCATGTTCATCGGCGCCCTGCCGCACCCGGGGACTGCCGCGGTCGCGCGCGCGCCGGGGTTTGTCGGCTCCGTGGGCGGGACCGGCGAGTTTTTCCAAGGCGGGATTGACGACCTGCGCCTCTACACCGAATGCCTCTCGTCCGACGCGCTGACTGCCCTCATGAACGAGGGCGCGGCGAAACTGGAGAAACGCGGCGCCAAGCCGAAGCTCGCCGCATGGAGAGTCTCGGTCGAGGAGCAGCTCAGGCTCGCGACCGAGTACCTGCCGATCACGGAGGAGCAGTGGAGCCGTTGTTCACCTGCGGAATGGGCCCGTTGGAAAGAGGTCCAGGCGCATGTGGAGCGCATCAATGCCACGCTTACGAAGGGCACTGCCAAAACCAACAAGAACCTGCTTGACGAAATCAACCAGCTGGCCGCATCCGCGCCGGAGCGCCCCACAGTAAGGGAGCGGGTCGCGCCGTACGTCGTTCCTGCGACCCCGACCCCCCGCACCTACACGCGTGACGAGGCTCGCCAGACCATCGAGCGTGACTGGCTGTTCCAGGTGGGCGGCAAGCCCGACCTGAATCGTGAGCTCGCACGGACGCGCAAGATTGCCGAGCGCCTGGGGACCCCCGCGCCCGAACTCGACAAACTGGCGGCCGCCCTTGCCGAGCCGTCCCTTTCGGACGAGAAGGCGTCCGCGCTCTACTTCGCGATCCGCAACGTGCGCCGTGCGCTGATGCTGAGCGACCCGGCGGTGGACTTCAAACAGTTGCTGCTCGTGGACATGCCCTACCCGCAGGGGAGCGAGTGGAACCACGAGACACGCCACCGCCTCGGCTACATGGCCGTACCGGGGGGGCAGCTGCTGGTCGTTGACGGCCTCTCGCTCGACGGCCCCGTGCGCCGCATCATGCCTCAGGCCCCCCTGCACGGCAGTTTCTGGCGCCCGGACCTCTCGTTCCCCCGGCACCGCGGCCCCCCCTTCTTCTTTCCCCCCCCCCACCAAAAAAAACAAAACCACAACAACAACACCAACACACCCCACCACCACCCCCCCCCCCCCCCCCCCCCCCCCC
>WRML01000253.1 GCA_009777165.1 Kiritimatiellota bacterium | reverse complement strand
CATGACCAACCCCCCCCCGCCGGATACGGCGCCCCCCCCTTTCAAAAGGGGGCTGGGGGAGAGGGGTACGGTCCTCTGGACGGTTGTAGGGGGGGGCGCTTTTCTACCGAGAGACACATCCCTAACGGGATGTAAAATAGGAGTTAGGAGTTAGGAGTTAGGAATTAGGAGTTAGGAGTTGAGAGGTGGAGGGGGGAGGTGTTTTCCCCTGTGTCTCTTGGGTCTCCTGCGTCCCCTAACCTAATTCCTAATTCCTAATTCTCTCCCCCCTCTAGTCCTTCACCGCCTTGACCTTGAAGAAACGTTTGTCGGAGACGGGCATGGCACTGTTAAGAACGCGGCGGCTGTCGTTGCCGAAGGAACGGCCAAGGTCGGCCGAGGCGCACGTCACCCAATTCATGAGCGTGAGGTCGGTGCAGACCTCGATGACGTAGCTGTAGCCCGTCGTGATGCCCAGGCGGGTCTCGACATCCGCGAATGCCCATTCGAGGTCCACGTCGCCGCCCGCGGACACGCGGATCACGTCAACGTGCACCCAGGTCTCGGCATCGCCTTCCTCGCCCTCCGTCCACTGCGCGAAAAAGTACCTGTGGGTCATGTTGTCCATCATGCCGTGCAAGCCGTAGGGGTCTCTGTTTTCCACGGTGTCGCCCGATCCATCGGCCTGGGAGTTCCAGCCGAGGAACGTGTAGCCCGGCCGCACGGGTTTATCGATGGGCGTGTTGTAATAGTAGGGGGGTGCCAACGGGGTGAACCCGTCGCCATTGACATGCGTCGACACCCATTCCGCCGCGCTTGGCGTGCCGGGGTTGAAGAGCCCGCCGTTGCCGTAGAACGTGATTTCCGGCTGGAATATGGGGGTTACGTGGACTGCGGCGTAGAGGGTGTCGCCGCCTTTCTGGTCCCAGTCGCGCGCGCCCGTGCCGTCGCCGTAGTAGTACAGGACGCCGTTTGCGTTGGTGTAGCCGTAGAAAGTGTAATAGGTGGTTGAACCGCCGCCGGGGCCGGGCTGGAACACCGATGTCGGGATGTCGGGCAGGACGATGTCGGGCATCGGGTCGCCCTTACGCACGGTGACGTGATCGGTGTAGTCGTCTGGGTTATCAATGGGATAGTCGCCGCTGGCGTCGAGGTACACGGTGTACTCGAGGTTCTCGTCGTCCCAGTCCCATTCGCCGCACAGGATGGGGCGGCCGTGCCATGTCGCAAGCTCGGATTGGATATTGCCCGCGGTGGTGTCCACGCCGTTGACGACGGAGTTGGCGAGGCTGTTGTCGTTCCAGTCGTCCACCCATTCAGTGGTAACGTAGGAGGTGACTCCGGGGGAACTGGAGTAGAGGTTGATACCTCCGCTCAGGTCAATGGGGAAGGCACCGCGGTAGTAGATTTCCCTGGCGGATGCGCCGAGAATGGAGAAGACGCCCGTCCCGTAACCGACGCCCGTGGAGGGCAGGGAGATCCGATTGAATGTGCAGTTAAAGCTAAACGCCCCGGTCGTGAGGTTCGTCACGCCGTCATTGACGATGACATCGCTGCCGAAGGTTGCGTAGCTGAACGCTTGCATTCCGATGCTCCCGATCTGCATGGGGATGACGAAGGTATTGGTCGTGAACGTCGTGCTGTAGAACATATTGGGGAAGATCGTGTCCAGCGTCCCCCACGAGGACACGTGCGAGAACACGCAACTATAGAACGCATCATGCCCGACGTACGTCACGGAGTCGGGTATCGCCAGCGGCGACCCATCGAAGGGATTGCCCCAGAAGGCAGAGGGGCCGATGGTCTCGACGTTCTCGCCCAGCGTCAGTGCCCCGTTGAATAAGGCGTTGTAGGCGAAGGCCCATCCACCGATGAACGTCACCGAATCGGGGATCGTCAGATCCCCCTCGAATTCGTTGTCGGAGAAGGCGTAGTCCCCGATGGTCGTTAGGGAGGATGCGGAAGTCCCCAGCGTCAACGTACCGTCGAAGCGGTTGCGCCAGAAGGCGGATTCCCCGATGGTCACAACCGAGTCGGGGATGGTCAGCGAGCCGACGAAGCTGTTTTCCGCGAAAGCGTTGACACCGATGCTCGTCAGACAGGACGCCGCAGGGTCGCCGAGCGTCAGCTCGCCGTCGAAGTTAAAGCAGAGATAGAAGGCACCCGAGGCGATTTGGGTCACGCTGTCAGGGATGACGAGCGACCCCAGAAAACCGCTGCCCATGAATGCGTTGGCGCCGATGACCTGTAGCGTGTCGGGCAGGACGAGCCCTATCGCATTATTCTTATAGCCAGCGAGGACGCTGGTCACACCATCGCCAATGACGCGGATGCGGAAGCCACCCTCGATGTCGCCCGAGAAGTCGAGGATGTCGGGGGACGGGGGCGCCTGGATACATGCGAGTACGGTGATGTCCACGCGCGGGATGAAGGGGAAGGGGTCGGAGGAGGTGCAGAGGAGCACCGATACCGCCAAGTCAAAATCCGCCTCGTCCACCACGCTGTCACCGTTGAGGTCGAATTTCGCGCGGGGGTCGGAGGGGCCCGAGATCGGGGCGGGGGCGGGACCGCCGTAGTAGGGGTCGTCGTAGTTGACAAGTATCAGGATCAGGTCGCTGATGTCTATCACCCCGTCGGGATACAGATCAACCTGCTCGAAGGTACAGGCCTCGCCGCTGACCTCGAATTTCCACCCGAGGGCGTTGGTGATCATGCCGCCCGTGAAGACGTCGGGGATACTGGCATCCACACTGGAGCCGTCCCAGTACCATGTGTAGGCGGGTACGCCGAGGTGCGGGTTCTGCATCGCCGACGCAAAGGCGCGGAGGATGGGCAGGTTCGCTTCGGGCCCGTGGGCGTAACCCGCATACGGCGCGTCAACCCACGTGTTCACGAAGTCCCAGCCCGATGTCTCGTAAACGCCCCTGCCCGCGATGGCATCCGACTCCGAGAGGTCCTCGCCGTCCGTACCGTCGTGCGCCGCCACGATGGTACCGACGGGCAAGCCGTCTTTCTTCATCTTCATCGTCTCCAGCGCGAAATTGTCGGAGAGGTTACCGCCTGACCAGTTACCCAGAACGCGCCCGATGGTGGATCCGCTAGACAGGCTCACGCTTGGGTTGAGTGCGAAACAGTCAGTCACGGATGAAGGTGCTATTCCCCCCCCCATCATGCCGGCAAGCCCACCGACATGATCGTCGCCGCTGACAGTACCCGTCGCATAACAGCGGGATATGTTCGCTTCATAGATGTGCCCCACAAGCCCGCCGACAAAGCCGTTGCCGCTGACGTTGCCCGTCGCGTAACAGTCGGTGATGCTGACGCCGTTCTGGGCATCCCCCACCAACCCACCGACAGAGTCCGATCCGATGACGGCACTCGTCGCGTAGCAGTTGGTGATGCTCGTGGAAGAATCGGCCCTCCCCACGAGTCCGCCGACATAGCTACTGGCGCCGCTGAGGATGCCGCCCGTCACGTGGCAGTCGGCAATGGTTGCGCCCGAAGCCATTCCCACAAGCCCACCGACGTACCATCGCCCATAGATCCCGACTCCGTCGTCGGCGATGCCCACGCCGAGGTTTTTAATCGTCCCGCCATCAACATATCCGAACAAACCTTGGTAATCCAATGCATTGACATCCATTTTGATCCACAGCCCGGAAATGGTATGTCCGCCGCCGTCAAATGTCCCCTGGAACTGATCTTCGAGCCCGATCGGCGTCCATCCCGCCACCGGGTGGAAGCCGCCGGGGACGGTGTTGTAATCGGAGTCGAGTGCGGGGTTGTCCGTCAAGTCCCTCGTGAGAAGGTAGTTTCCGTTCAGCGGATAGCTGATATCGTTGCCGATTTTCGCCAGCTCCGTCCAACTGGAGATGGAAATCTGCGCGTTGATTTGAGTTACGCCGAGAAGCGCGATGGCAGACACGACCGCCACTTTCCGCCACGCATCCGCCCAGCGGTTTTCCGTCCTGATTCTGTTCATCATCCTGATTGTCCTTATACGCATTGTCGTTTTCCCCTTTAGAAAACAATAGGCATAAGAATACCTGAAACGCGGAGGGAACGCAAGCAGGAAAACACGGAAGAGAGATTTTTTTTAAATTAGAAATTAGGAATTAGGAATTAGGAATTAGAAGGTAAGAGGTAGGAGTTAGGAGTTAGGAGTTAGGAGGTAGGAGTTAGGAGGTAGGAGGTAGGAGTTGAGAGGTGGAGTTGAGAGTTGGAG
>WRML01000252.1 GCA_009777165.1 Kiritimatiellota bacterium | reverse complement strand
CAGCGAGCGGGTGTGGAGGGCCTACGCGGGGTTCGGGAGCGTCGTGGAGAACCCGGGCGCGTTCGCGCTGGCCGCAGGGGGGTTCGCGCTCAGCACGCGCCACGTCGGCGCGGACTACCCCAACGGCCTGAGCCTCGTGCAGGCCACGGACGTGTTCCCCGACCAGGCCGTCCATATCCCGGAGACGCGCCGCTTCGGGCCGGAGACCCCCCACGACGCGACGTTCACGCTCGTGCCGTCCGCCAGGGGGGCCTACGACGCGGCGCGGGCGTTCCGCGACATCAGCGGCTACAGGCGGGGGCCCGGCATGGACGCGGTCCTCGGGCGGATGTGCATTGACCAGTGGGGGGGGGACTTCCGCGCCGCCGCCAAGGGCCTCGCCGAGGCCGGGCGCTACGGCCTGCACGATGCCGTCTTCGTCAAGCACGATTGGCAGCGCTGGGGCTACGACTACCGCCTGCCCGAGATCTACCCCCCCCGGGGCGGCCTCGACGCCTTCCTCGAAATGCGCGACGCGGCCAAGGCCGCCGGGATGCTCTTCTGCCCGCACGACAACTACATCGACTTCTACCCCGACGCCGCCGGGTTCTCCTACGACCGCACCTGCTTCGACGAGCGCGGGGCCCCCGTCCGCGCGTGGTACAACCAAGGCACCCGCGCCCAGAGCTACCGCTGGCTGCCCCACGCCTTCGGGCCCGTCATGCAGGAGAACATGCGCCTCATGCGCGACGGCTTCCGCCCCGACAGCCTCTTCATTGATGTCTTCACCGCCATCACGCCGTTCGACTACCACGACCGCAACGGCACCTTCCACACCCGCACCCGCACGCTCACCGAGTGGGCCGCCGCGTTCGACACCTGCCGCGCCATCCTCAAGCGCGGCTCCCCCATGATCAGCGAGGGCGGCCACGACGGGCTTATCGGCTCCGTGGACGCCGCGCAGTCCGACCACTTCATGCCCTCCCGCGTCTTCGGAACGTTCGGGCGCGGCGAGCGCACCCCGTGGCAGGACATGGTCACGCACGGCAAGATGGCGCTCTTCGCCGGGGGCCTGGGCCCGCGCTACTCCGCCACGAACTGGGACGACCACGCCGGCAGCGCGCGCCACGGCTACGGCTCCGACGACTACCTCTCCAACACCGTCATGGGCGGCCGCAACCCCATGTGCGACGGCCCCTTCTCCCGCCGCACCGTCATGACCTACTGGCTCCAGCACGAGGCCTGCAAAGCCCTCGCCGCCATGACCCTCGAGGCCCACCGCTTCGGCGACACCATCCACCAGCAGCACACCACCTTCAGCAACGGCGACGTCTGGGCCAACCGGGGCAGCAACCTCACCTGGCGCGTCGCCGACAACATGGACCTCCCCGAATACGGCTTCTACGTGAAGACGCCGAAGGTCACCGCCGGGATTGTCCTGCTCGACGGCCAACGCGCCGCGTTCTCCAAATCCCGCGACGCGTTCTTCGCCGACGCCCGCCCCGTGCATAACCCCTCCGGCCGCGACCGCATGGAGTCCGCCGTCACCGCCGGCCGTCACACCGGCGGCCGCGACTTCGAGGTCGCCATCCACTACAACGTCCTCGAGCCCCTCCGCAACTACCGCCCCTTTGTGCATATCTGCAGCGACGCCGCCGGGCAGGGCAACGACCGCATCGCGTTCCAGCCCCCCGTCCCCATGGACCTCTCACAGCTCGAGCGCCCCGGCGCGTTCGACATCACCCTCCCCATCCGCATCCCCCCCGAGATGCCCGACGGCGTATACACCATCCGCTACGGATTCTACGACCCCACCGACGGCCACCGCCTCGCCATCTCCGGGCTGCTCGACGGCACGATGCGCGTCGAGGGCGGCGAGCTGCACCTCGCGGCAAACGCCGACGGCACCGCGCAAGGCCGCTACGTCAGCGAGGACCGGCGCATCGCCGACGGCCTCAACGTTGACGGCAAAATGCTCGACTTCGGCGGCATCGTCACCGACGGCGCGTTCCGGCTTGTGAACGACGCGCGGAAAACGTGGCGTGTCATCCCCCTGCCCGGCAGCCGCGCATTCCGCGCCGACATCGCGCTCGACGTCTTCGGCTCCGGCAGGCGGAAAGTCAAGGCCGTCGAAATGCTCGACCCCCTCCCCAACGCCAAAGTCGAATGGGCGCAAGACGCCCGCACCCTCAAACTCACCTGCGACGCCCGCGCCTTCGCGTATAAGATCGTCTTCGAGTGATGAGGAATGAGGGCGTGTTGACACAAAAGGCTGAAAGCCCTGCGCACGCGAGAGGGGACCTAAGGGATCTATGGAACACAGGGGGGGAATGCCCTCGTCCCCTAGGTCCCTTGTGTCCCCTAGGTCTCCTCGTAAGCCACAAGGCTGAAAGCCCTGCGCGAATATCCGCAAGACCTTTGGTCGTGTTTGATGTCAGCATAACGTTTTGTGTGAACGCGCTCTAGAAAAACATTGCCTTTGTTTCCAGTAAAGAATATGATTCTCCTTTTACGATTGTGGAAGGGTGTGTCACCCGACGGTCGCAATTATGAAGGAGTCATTATGAAGTCATCTGTTCTTGACCTGAAGACCATCTCGACGAATGTACGCCGCGAAGCGGAGGCGGCGGTCAACCAAGGCAACGGCGTGCTGCGGCTCGCGCCCGCATGGGTACCGCGCTCGTTCCTCCACCCCGGCCTGCGCATCAAGCTGCACCCGCAGGACACCTACGCCTACGGCCTCAGCCGCGGCGGCATTGACGAGCGCTGGTTCGCCTCCACCACCGAGGCCGCCAACGAGGGCCGCCTCCCGGACGAGGGCCTGAGCTACGTCGTCTTCAGGGACAAGCGTTTCCTTCTGCGCGACGCGGTCAATGAGCTGGGCGCGCTGGCGGTCGGCAAGAAGATTTGGGCGAAGTACCGCCGCTGGCCCGTCTACAGCAAGTTCTTCGACAACATGGGCCCCATCCCCCACCACCTCCACCAGAGCGAGGAGATGGCCAAGCTCGTCGGGCAGGAGGGCAAGCCCGAGATCTACTACTTCCCCCCCCAGCACAACGCCACGGGCAACAACTTCCCCTACACCTTCTTCGGCCTCCTGCCCGGCACCACCAAGGCGCAGGTGCGCAAATGCCTCGAGGACTGGCACAAGGGCGACAACGGCATCCTCGACATCTCGCAGGCCTACCGCCTGAAGCCCGGCACCGGCTGGCACGTCCCCCCCGGCGTCCTGCACGCCCCCGGGTCGCTCTGTACCTACGAGCCGCAGTGGGGCTCCGACGTGTTCGGGATGTACCAGAGCCTCGTCGAGGGCCGCGAGGTGCCGTGGTCCCTGCTCGTCAAGGACGTCCCCGAGGACAAGGCGTTCGACCTCGACTTCATCATCTCCGAGATTGACTGGGACCTGAACGTGGACCCCGACTTTCACAAGAACCACTACCTCGCGCCGCTGCCGGCGGGCGGGTCGGTTGCCGACGGCTACCTCGACAAGTGGATCTGCTACGGCCGCTTCAAGGGCTGGCAGGCGGTCACGGCAAAAGAGCTCACGGTGCTGCCCGGCGCGAAGGTCACGGTCAAGGACAACGGCGCGTACGGCCTCATCACCGTGCAGGGCGAGGGCAAGATCAACGGCCAGCGTCTCAGCAGCCCGAACCTCATCCGTTTCCACGAGCTTACGGAGGACGAGTGCTTTGTCGTGGACGGGGCGGCGCGCGCCGGCGTGGTCTTCGAGAACACCTCCAAAACCGAGCCGATGGTCATGCTCCGCTACTTCGGCCCCGAGGTCAACCCGAACGCGCCGGACATCGGGGGAAAGAAGTAGTTGTTAGTTTTTAGTTTACAGTTTTTAGTTTTTAGTTATCGATTCGGATCGATGCTTGTCGATACGGCTCGATTCGAATCGAAACTAAAAAAGAAACCATTATGAAAGCACAGGATTACATGAAGCACATCACAGCGGCGCTCGCCGCCACACTCGCATTGACAACCGCCCGCGCCGCGACCCCGATGGTCGCGGGGGGGGAGTCCCATACCGTCGCGGTGAAGGAAAACGGCACGGTATGGGCGTGGGGGGATAATTATTACGGGCAGATCGGCGACGGCTCGACGGACAACCGGTCCACCCCCGTGCAGGTCAAGGGCGCGGGGGGGGGGGGGGGGTGCCGGGCCTCCCCCCAGCCGGGGGGGGGGGGGGCCGGACCCCCGCCAACACAAAAGGGGGGGGGGGGGGGAGGGGGTTGGTTTTTTCCCCCCCCCCC
>WRML01000251.1 GCA_009777165.1 Kiritimatiellota bacterium | reverse complement strand
ATGCCATGATTTTTTTTTGCGTTCTCTTCTACCGAAAGAAACATCCCTAACGGGATGTTGTCGCGGTACGCTTTTAAAGTGAATTCACTGTAACATTCACCGCAACCCGGCCAACTTGTGTGCTTGGATGGAAAGGAGCCATTGTCCTTTGCTGTGCCCTTGATTCAACACGTTGATCTGGCGGAGTGTGTCTTCGATATTCATGTGGCCGTCGCGGTCACAGGGGGAAAGGAAGTACATCGCGGCGGTGATACGCCGGCGAATGTCGCGGCAGAAATCCGTCACATCGCTGTCCGCGACAACACGGACCTCGTCGGCATAGCGGATCATGCGCTCGTCGTCGTACAGATCGGCATACATCGCTTTCGGCGACACCGCAATATAGTTCACGTGACGGCGAACCGATGGAGGAAGGTCAAGAAGCCCGTTGGTTTCAATCGCAAGCCAGTAGCCCAAGCACTTCAATGTTTCCATGCAGTCGGCAAGCGCCCGCTGAACAAGCGGCTCGCCGCCGGTAAGAATCACGTTCGTGGCGTTGAACTGCGCGATGCGCGCAAGGATTTCCTGTCCTGTCAATGTCTCATACGCGCGGTAGTCCGTGTCGCACCACGGGCACGCAAGGTTACACTGGCCGAAGCGCAGGAAGACTGCGGGCAGTCCCGTGTTGACCCCCTCCCCTTGGAGGGACTCAAAGATTTCGACAACAGGGTAGGTGATGTCGTCGAACACGTTGGCATCAGGAAAAGAAGGATACGGCATCATCGGCAATTCCTCATGTTTTAAACAAAACGGTATAGTATATTGCGTGTCACGATGACAATACAAGTTCAATTTCCATCCTCCCCAAGAGGTTGTGTGAGACACGTCAAAAAAGAGATGGTATCCTGTCGCCCGGAATGCTATACTTTTCTTTGTTTTTAAGTGCGGAGTAGGTTTTCCATGAGTGATGAGATTCAGCCGAACACAGTGCAGGAGCAAGGTTTGCAGAACATCAATATCGAGGACGAGATGAGTTCCTCGTACATTGATTATTCCATGAGCGTCATCGTCGGACGTGCGCTGCCCGACGCGCGTGACGGGTTGAAGCCTGTGCACCGGCGCGTGCTGTACACCATGCACGAGATGGGCAACGTCCACAACAAGCCTTACAAGAAATGTGCGCGTATCGTGGGCGACACGATGGGCAAGTATCACCCGCACGGCAACCTCGCGATCTACGACGCGCTCGTGCGCCTGGCACAGCCGTTCTCGCTCCGCTACCCGCTCGTGGACGGGCAGGGCAACTTCGGCTCGATTGACGGCGACCCGCCCGCGGCCGAACGTTACACGGAGGCGCGGATGGACCGCCTCGCGGAGGAGATGCTGGAGGATCTGGAGAAGCAGACCGTTGACTTCAAGCCCAACTACAACGAAGAATTTGAAGAGCCCACCGTCTTGCCGTCGCGCCTGCCAAACCTCCTGCTCAACGGCTCCGCCGGGATCGCCGTCGGCATGGCCACGAACATCCCGCCGCACAACCTCGGCGAGCTCGTCGAGGGCCTCACGCACTACATCGACAACCCCGGCTGCACGGTTGACGACCTCATGCAGTTCGTGAAGGGGCCCGACTTCCCGACCGGCGCGACCATCTGCGGCACACGCCAGATCGAGGCCATGTACAAGCTCGGGCGCGGGCAGATGGTCGTGCGCGGCAAGGCGGAGGTCGTCGAGTACAAGAACAAGGAAGCCATCATCATCACCGAGATTCCCTACATGGTGAACAAGGCCAGCATGATCGAGAAGATGGCGGAACTGGTCAACGGGAAAGCCATCGAGGGCATCTCCGACATCCGCGACGAATCGAAGGACGACATCCGCGTCGTCATCGAGCTCAAGCGTGGCGCGATCGGGCAGGTCGTGCTCAACAACCTCTACAAGCACACGCAGTTGCAGACCACCTTCGGCGCGATCATGCTCGCGATTGACCACGGCCGCCCCAAGGTGATGAACCTGAAAGAGCTGTTCCGCTGTTACGTGGACCACCGCTTCGACGTGATCACCCGCCGCACGCGATTCGAGCTCGCCAAGGCCGAGGCCCGCAAGCACATCGTTGACGGACTGCTCATCGCGCTCGACCACCTCGACGAAGTGGTCGCCATCATCCGCGCCTCGAAAAACCGCGACGAGGCGAAACAGCGCCTCATCGAGCGTTTCGCGTTCTCCGACAAGCAGGTGGACGCCATCCTCGAGATGCGCCTCTACCAGCTCACCGGGCTCGAGCGCGAAAAGGTCGAGGCCGAACTCCGCGCCCTGCTCGAGCAGATCGCCTACCTGATGAGCCTGCTGGAAAGCCCCGGGAAAATCTACGACCTGATCAAGCAGGACCTCACGGACATCAAGACGAAGTTCGTGACCTCCGCCAAACGCACCGACTCGCGCCGCACCGCCATCGTCCCCATGGAGGGCGAGGTCAACATCGAAGACCTCATCGCCGACGAAGCCTGTGTCATCACGCTCAGCCATCGCGGGTACGTCAAGCGCGTCCCCCTCACCGTCTACCGCGAGCAGAAGCGCGGCGGCAAGGGCGTCACCGGCGCCGCCATCAAGGAGGAGGACTTCATCCAGACCGTCTTCGTCGCCGACACGCACGACACGCTCCTCTTCTTCACCAACCTCGGGCGCGTCTTCGCCGAACGCGCGTTCGAGGTCCCCGAGGCACCGCGCACATCATTCGGCCGCCCCATTGTCAACCTGCTCCAATTCCAGGAGGGCGAGCAGGTCGCCGCGCTCCTCCCGATCCGCGCCTTCGCCGAGGACGTGGACATCATGTTCGCCACAGAAAAAGGCACCGTGAAAAAAACCGCGCTCGCGGACTTCAGGAACGTCCGCAGCAGCGGCATCCGCGCACTGAACATTGACGACGGCGACAAGCTCATTCAGGTGCGCCTCACGCAGGCCGGCGACGATGTGCTGCTCATCACCGCCGACGGTCAGGCCATGCGCTTCAACGAAAGCCAAGTACGCCGCATGGGACGCACCGCCACAGGTGTGCGCGGCATCCGGCTCACGGGCGACGACGCGGTGCGCAGCTTCGATGTCGTTGACAACGCGAAGACGTTATTGATCGCCACGGCCAACGGCTACGGCAAGCGGACTGAGTTCGCCGAGTTCACCCCGCACCATCGTGGAGGCAAAGGCATGATCGCGATCAAGGACGACTCCGGGCGCAACGGCAAAGTCGTCGCCGCGCACGCCGTGAACGAAGACGAGTCCGTGATCATCATCACCTCCACGGGCATGATGGTCCGCTCGCCCGTGGACGACGTCCGGCTCTGCGGCCGTGCCGCGCAAGGCGTCCGCCTCGTCCGCCTCGATGACGGCGCCACCCTCGTCTCCGCCAGTATCGCCGACGCCGAAGAAGAGGTGGAAAATGGCGAAGCCGGCAAATTCACTAAAACGATCCAATAGGAAATGGCGTTTTTGAGTTGACGGGTGGATAACCACCTGTGTATGATACGCACGAAAGGGGTTTTAGGCTCATGCCCAATCAGCGGAAAGCAGGTAAAAAACAGATTGCCATTTGGTTGACAGAAAAGGAGCGGAATGCGCTCAAACGCATTGCGTCCGGACGGGGTATTGATGTGACCGAACTGGTGAGGCTAATCGCATTGGGCAAAGAGCGAGGAGAGCGTTATGCGGAAAACAGCAATTCGAATAAGCCTGACAGGTAAAGAAGCCGAGAGGCTGGCTGCTACCTGTGGTGCGTCACCGGAAGTTGTCGCCAATTGCCGAGTGAAAATTTTTTTGAAAGAGGTGGCTAGCCACCTTGACGGAAAAGGGAACCCGAAAAAAATTTGCGGGGAGGTGGTTAGCCACCCTGACGAGGAAAAGGAGTCGCCATGAGTGACGAACAACCGATGAAGAAGATTACGGAGCGGTCCCCGAGTAATGTTCCGCCGGATGACCGGACGGTCCCCGGCTGGGTCCGTCCGGGCGGCGAATGGTCCGGGTACTATGTCTCCCCCCCGTCTCTCAATTCCCCCCCCCTACCTGCGCCCAGACGCAGGTGGGGATGTCTTTCGAGACTCGCCAAGGTGGTGGGAAAACTCCTGCGGCCTCTCCTTGCGCTGACGCTGCTTGTCGGCATGGTCCTGTGGTGGGATTATAATGTTAGGAAAGAGGATTCTTACATCGTTCGGCTATTGTTACAACTAGGGGTAGTCAGACGAGAACCACCTCCACTACCTCCACCTCCGCCACCACCAC
>WRML01000250.1 GCA_009777165.1 Kiritimatiellota bacterium | reverse complement strand
ACCAGCGGCAACGCCAGCGCCAGATACCCCCCCAGCACATTGCGGTTGCCGAACGTCCCGCACACCCCCATGACATTCGCGTCCGAGAAATACTGCCACGCCGCGACGCCGACGTTGATGACCGTCGCCGCGAGCAAGGCAATCAACGCCTCCCGCAACGCGCCCTCATGCTCGCGCAGGAACGCCGCGAACAGGATATGCCCCACGATGAAGAACTCGATGAGCTGCACGATGTCCTTCACCGCGAACGCCTTGTCCTGCGCCGCAAAGAACGACAGCCCCGCCACAGCCACGAACAGCACCTGCACGCAGGGGGGGGGGCGCAGCCGCCGCCACTCGCGCCGCAACACGACATCCAGAAACCACACCCCCGCCGTCAACGCCAGCGTCACATCCGCCAGCGTCAGGTTGAACTTCGGGCGCGGCTCAAACGACAGCAACTGCGTCGGCGCAACAAAAAGCGTCAGCAGGATGCCGATACGGAAAGACTGTTTCAGTAAAAAAGAAAACGTATTTTTCATTTTTTTAGTTTTTAGTTTTTAGTTTTTAGTTTTTAGAACCGTATGCCGAAGCCAATTTCTAAAAACTAACAACTAACAACTAAAAACTTCCCCTTTTTCTAACAACTAAAAACTAACAACTAAAAACTTCCCCTCTATTTGCGCTCCCCGACGGGCTCGATGTCAACCGGCACGAACCGCTTGTCCGCGCTCAGCAGGACTTGGTCGAGGCACACGCCGTCCTCGCGGTTGTGGAACGTGACGGTGTGCTTCCCCTTCGACAGGCTGATGGGCTTTGCCGTGCGCGACACCGGGTACTTCACCCAATGCCACACCTTGTACGTCGCGTCCTCCCCGAAAAGGAACCCCGGCTGGTCGTCAATGACGACCGTGAAGGAGTTGCCGCACTCGTCATCCCAGTGGACGCGCGCCCACAGCGTGTACTCCGCGTCCGCCGGGATCTCGAACGAGAACGCCGCCTTGCCCGCGTTCACCTTCGGCGGGTTGCCGGCCCCCTCCGGGATTTCGAGGTACGGCCCCGATGCCCCCGCGATGACGTTCGTAACCATCGCCATGGGAGCCTCGACAAGCTCCGCCGCCGTCGCCGGGAAACAGAGCTTATGCCCCGCCGCCATCCCCTTGCCGCACAGACCTGCGGCAAGCATAAACAACAATATGCGTTTTTTATTCATGCCCCAATTATACGTTTTCCTGCGCACCTCGGCAACAGGCAATTCAAAGAAAGATTTTTTGAGCGAAATTCGCCTTATGGCGTGCGGCGGCTTGCCGCCACACGCCGGAGGGTCACAAACGAATTTCCCCTGTACCCGTAGACCATATCTGCGTAGACCATTCTACTTTGCGATTCATCTGGATTTCACGGAGCGAATCTGCCATACTGTCCCATCTTCACTTTCAACGTTATTGGGAGAAAGGGTTATGACACGGAGTACACGCGAGCTGAAGGGCATCACGAAACTGGGAGACACGAAGACCGCTTACCCAGCGCGGTACGACCCGTCCGTACTGGAGGCGTTCGTCAACAAGTACCCGGGGCGCGATTATTGGGTGACGTTCCTCTGCCCAGAGTTCACCTCGCTCTGCCCCATGACCGGGCAGCCGGACTTCGCGACCATCACCATCCGCTATATCCCGGACCAGCGGATGATCGAGAGCAAGTCCCTGAAACTTTATCTCTTCAGCTTCCGCAACCACGGCGATTTCCACGAGGACTGCGTCAACATCATCATGGACGACCTCATCAAGCTGATGCGCCCGCGCTACATCGAGGTCCGTGGCGACTTCAACGCGCGCGGGGGCATCTCTATCATCCCATTTGTGAACTACGGTCAACCCGGCACCCCTTATGCGGAGTTGGCGTGTGACCGCTTGGAGGGACACGAAAAATGATTGAATCACTTGCGATTGTTGCGGGGGGGGGGGAGTATCCCCTCGTCATGGCGAAGGGGGCCCGCGCGGCCGGTGTGCGGCATCTCTCCGCGCTCGCAATCCGCGGCGCTGCGGATAAGCGCCGCTTGCGCCCGCTGGTGGACGAGTGGGTACCTGTCGGGTTGGGCGAGCTGGAGAAGGTACGCGACTGGTGCGCCGCGCATCCGCATGTCGCGCTGGAGTTCGGGGGCGGAATCTCACCGACATCCCTGTTCTCGACGCGTTTCGACGCGTTGAGCCGCAAGCTGCTGTCCGAACTTTCCGTGAAAAATGCACGCACGATTTTCGGGAAGGTCTGTGAGGTGCTCGGGCAGACGGGCGTGCGGATTCTGCCCGCATCCTGTTTCATGGATTCGGCGATTCCCTCGGCGGGATGCCTGACGAAACGCCAGCCGGATGCGCGTGAGCAAAACGACATCGCGATTGGCAGCCGCACGAGCCTGTTGATCGCAGCTGCCGAGATCGGCCAGGTGGTGGTGGTCAAGGAGGGGGTCATCTGTGCGGTCGAAGCCTTTGAAGGGACAAACGCGACCATCAAGCGTGGCGCAACGATTGGCGGGAAGGGGAGTGTCGTGTTCAAGGGGGCGATGGGAGGGCACGACATACGCTTCGACATCCCGGCGTTCGGGATGAAGACCCTCGCGTTCCTGCGGAAGATGCGCGTCTCCGTGTTCGCGTTTCAGGCCGACCGCATGATCCTGCTCGACCGTGAGCAGGTGCTGGAGCATGCCGACAAATGGGGCATCTCGATCGTCGCCGTGGACTCCGGCCTGGAATCGTTCCGTCAGCAGCCGTGAAGCGGACGCTTTACGCCGGAAGCTCGAAGCCTTTGCGGTATTCCTTGCGGATGAGGGCCTCCGCGTTCGGGGCGTTCTTGGCGCGAAGCTTCTCGCCGTCCCACGCGATGCGACCGCCCAGACGGATGGGCAACACGCCCACGAGCATGGACGCCGTGTAGGGCGCGGAATACGCGAACCCCGCCTTCGCGTCCTCCGGGCACTTGGCGATACAGGCATTGACCCACTCCTTGTGATGGCCCGGGCTGCGCGGGATGGTCTTCTCCGGGCGCTTGAAACTCGCCATCATGGATTCCGGTACCAGGCGCGGTGCGCCGGACCAGCCACCACAGAGGATCGCGCCTTTCTCGCCCACGAAGTAGATGCCGTTGTCGTCAAGATTCCGGTCGGGCTCGAAGCCGGGGGGCGGGGGGGGGATCTTACCGCCGTCCCACCACTTCAGCGTGACGGGTCCGCGGTCGCCTTTCGCCGCGAACTGCCACGTCACGATGCACCACTCAGGGAAGCTGTCGGGGTTCTTCTCGGAGGTCTCGGCCTCAACCCACTCGGGATACCCGAGGTCAAGGGCGTACCACGCGGGGTCGGCGTTGTGCACCATCATGTCGCCCAACGCGCCGCAACCGTAGTCGAACCAGCCGCGCCAGCGCGAGGGGAGGTAGTCCGCGTGGTAGGGGCGCGACGGCGCGGGGCCCTGCCACAGGTCCCAGTCGAGGGTGTCGGGGATGGGCTGCGTCTCGGCGGGGCGGCGGCGGCCCTGGGTTGGCCACCATTTGCCGGGGCGGTCCGACCACACATGGATCTCCTTGACCGCGCCGATGGCATCCGCGTCAATCCATTCTTTGGTGAGGCGGATGCCTTCGCCGCCATGCCCCCCCTGGCCCATCTGCGTGACGGCCTTGGTCTGCTCGGCGACCTTGCCCATGTGGATGGCCTCCTCGATGGTATGCGCCATGGGCTTCTCGACATAGACGTGCTTGCCCAGGCGCATGGCCGCAACGGAGATGGGGGCGTGCCAATGGTCGGGGGTACCGATGATGACGGCGTCAACGCCCTTCTCCTTTTCGAGGAGGATGCGGTAATCCGTGTAGAACGGGCGCCCGGGGTAGTCGTTCTTCATGCGCGGCTCGTGGCGGCGGTCAACGTCGCACAGCGCGCCGATGTTGACGTTCGGGAGTTCGGACATCGCTTTCGTCACGCCTCCCCCCTGACCGCCGATGCCGATGCCGGCGATGTTCAGCTTTTCCGAAGGCGGGAGCGTGTCCGCCGTCTGCCCGATGACGTGGCGCGGCAAGATGGTGAACGCCAATGCCGATGCCGATGATGCCGTCAAGAATTTCCTGCGTGAAAACGTTGCGTCCTTCATGTGTGTACCCTTCCTTCGAGTGATAAAAAGATTTTAGTTTAGAATGGAGGTGGAAAAGAATCAAGCCCTTTTTACGCATTTGAGAAAAGGCCGAAGATTCTTTATGCCTGCCGCAGAAAAGCCTTGACCGGCGGGGGGGGGGCACCCCCGCCCTCTTTCCCCCCTCGCTCCTTCCCCCCCCCCATCCGCAGAGGGCG
>WRML01000249.1 GCA_009777165.1 Kiritimatiellota bacterium | reverse complement strand
GAGGGGATGGGGGGGGGGGGGGGGGCGCCGGGGGCGGGGGGGGGGCATGGGGGCGGGGGGGTGGCAGACGGCTGGCATCCCGGCATCATCGGTATCGTGGCGGCGCGGCTGAGCGAGATGACAGGGGTCCCCTCAGCGGTCATCGCGTTCGACGCGGACAACGTCGGGAGGGGGTCTGTCCGCGCAGGGGCCGGTTACCGTGCCATCGAGGCATTACAGGCGGCGGCGGATTTGTTGGAGGGGTTCGGCGGGCACGCGCGCGCGGCCGGGTTTACGCTGAAGGCGGGATGCTTCGAAGCGTTCAAGGGACGTTTCTGCGAGGCCTGCGCGCAACAACGCCAGCAGATGGCGGAAAGCCCAAGCGCGTTGGAGTTGGACGATTGGCTGACGGCGGATGATATTTCCATAGCGTTTTTCCTCGCGCAACAACGCCTCGCGCCGTTCGGCGAAGGCAACCCGACGCCCCACTGGGGGCTGAGGGGAGTGACCGTCGAGTCTGTACGCGCCATCGGGCAGTACGGCATACACCTGCACGTCATGTTCCGCCTCGGCAACGGCAACACGGTACGCGGGATTTGGTTCCGGCACGGGCACGTCGCGCAGACGCTCCGTGCATCGGACACCTGCGATGTCCTTTTCACGCTCTCGCAGAACACGTTCGGCGGCGCGACCGTCCCCGAGTTGCGCATCCGTGCCATCTGCAATAGGCGTGATCTAGCGAATTAACTCCAAACGTGTTCCATTCTGACATCCCTTGGCGAGATGTTGTCACGGCACGCTTTTTCACCACACAAGACACAATGGAATGCACAATGGACGCGATTGCCTCTTGTATCCTTTGTGTCTCTGTGAAAACCATTGTGTCCATTGTGGTAAAAAATGGAATGGTTTTCAACTGAATTCACTATATACCCTATCCCATTATTTGTTGTCGGCGTTACCGGCTACTTTGCGAAAGGTGTAGCAAATACCCTCGCCACTAACGCCACTAAACGCCGCAGGATTGGCGATACACTGTTTCAGGAACTCGTTGAGACCCTCGGAACATTCCGTCAAGACAATCGGCCCCGGGTCATCCTTTGACTTGGCGGCAGGGCGACAATAGGAAAGTTTAACAGCACCTGATTGTATCTGCCCTTCCACCCACTTGAAATCAAGCGGATGAAGCACCATCTCATTGTTATCGGTTACCACCTTATAGACCTGATGGACGTTGAGCCGATGCGCGTTGAGCCAAACGTTGTCTGCTTCGGAATCCGACGGCGCTCCCAGGAGATCAACAAAAAGCACATCATCCACTTAAAAAAACACCGCCTCGTAGACGGTTCTCCTTCCTTCGTGAGAAAAACTGAACATCCCGTCAGAAAATTCACAAAGCTCGGAGTCCTCGGCTTCTTTTGTACTCCAACATCCAATGATATGGGCTGGCATTGCGATTTTCGTTTTATCCGTATAATAGGGATAAAGCGATTGGACAAAACAGCCCGCAACAACCATCAATGACAACAAAGCCATCATCGGCACAACCGTGATACGTTTCATTTTCTATTCCTTCTCCGTTTTTTTTCAGCACGCAGATGACACAGATTTTTTTTAGATTGACACAGATTTGAATTTGAAAAACAAATCTGCGAAAATCCTGAATAATCTGTGTCATCTGCGTGCATAACAAAATCCTCCGTTTACGCCAGCGCCTTCCGGCAGAACGCCACGCACTTGGTGACTTCCTTGACGGTGTCCGACCCGTCCGGCACCTTGTACTCCTGCTCGATGTCGCTCGGGAAGGTGTACTTGTTCTTCCGCACCAGCTGGAGGGCTTGGGCGATGGGCGTGTCGCCCTCGCCGAACGGCATATTCGCGCCGCCGTTGGACTTGCTCTTGCGATCCTTGAGGTGCAGACTGGAGATGCGCTTGTTGAACTTCTCGATGAGCTCCAGCACGCTGTCGTCGTTCGCCGCGACGTAGTGGCCGATGTCGAGGTTGATCGCCAGATACTCGCCGTGCGACAGGATGGGCCCGTCGTAGGTCTTCGCATTGATCTGCGTGTGGTTGTGGAACGCGACGCAGATCTTGTGCTTGTCGGCCATGGGCCCCAGGCGCTTCGCGACGTTCTCGTCAATCTCGCGCGTGATGCTCTTGGCGCCGATCGCCTTGGCCACACAGAAGTAAAACTCATTCTGGCCGTCGGAGACATTCCCGTTGCCGATGTCGTCGAACTTCGCGGTGTGGATGGTCACGCCCGCGTCCGCATACATCTTGCGCAGGTCCGCGCACCGTGCCATAATCTCCTTGTCCTCCGCCGCCGCCAGCCACTTGTCGTTGGCGGCGGGGTCGTCCTTGTCAATCCCCGGCCGCTTGATGTACGAGTTGATGGCGTTGTTCATCAGCTCCACGGAGCTGAGCCCGTTCTCGACCAGGTAGCCCAGCACCTGCTCGGCCGACTGCGGTTTCCCGTGATAGCTGTAGGTGATGACGCCGATCTGCACGCCGTCGAAATTCGAGTTGGGTTTCCCGCCCTGCGCGAAAAGCCGCGCGGGGATTATTGCCGAGGCGGCCGTCGCCGCCGTCGCGCCCAGGAACCCCCGGCGCGAAACTGTCATTCTCTGTTTGCTCATCTCTTGTACTCCTTCTCCGAAGTTTTTAGTTTTTAGTTGTTAGTTTTTAGAAGCAATCCTCTAAAAACTAAAAACTGTAAACTAAAAACTCATTTATACCATTTTCAATTCCCATCCCTTGCGGAGATAGGGTTTCACAAACTCGTTCGCCGCCGCATTATTGGTGAAGCGCATATTCTTGCCGTCCCACAGCAGCTTCTCGTTCGGGAAACGCCAGCAGATCGTGCCCAGTAGCAGCCACTCCGTGTAGGGCCCCCCGATCTTGAAATTCGAGCACGGCTCGGCGCCGCCCTTGAACGCATTGATCCAATTTTTGTAATGCCCGCCATCAATGCGCGGGATGACGCGCTCGGGCTTCTTGAACCCTTCCATCGCCGATTCTGGAATCATCCTCATGCTCTCGCCACGGTCATTGGTGCCCAGAAAGCCCTTCGTCCCGACGAAAATCTCGTTGCAGCCCTTGAGGTTATCCTCCGTCAACCCCTCTGGCGGCTTGCGGCACTGCCGCACCATCTTGCCCTCGTACCAGTAGACCGTCACAGGCGGCATCTTGCCCGACGGCACGAACGCGTTCGGGCGCTCCGGGAACTCGAACTTGCACGCGTAGTGCGGGAACGTCACCGGGTTCACCTCATCCACCGCGATGCACTCCACACTCGTCGGGCTGCCCAGCTGCAGGCCCCAGTTCGCCGGCCCGAGGATATGCACCCCCCAGTCGCCGACCATCTGCGTCCCGTACTCCAGATATCCGCGCCACTCGATCGGCGCGATCTTCGGCCCGTACGGGTGCAGGCGCGCGCGTCCCGTCCACAAATCCCAGTCCAGGTGCGCCGGCACGGGCTCCTCCTTCGGCCACTCCTTCACGCCACGCGCGAACCCGCCGCCGTTCCACGCGTGAACCTCCTTCACGTCACCGATGTCCCCCCGCCAGATCGTCTCGCACGCCACGCGCGTCGCCTCGCACGAATACCCCTGGTTGCCCATCTGCGTCGGCACCTTATACTTCTCCGCCGCCCTCGCCAGCAGACGCGCCTCCCAGACCGTCGGCGTGAGTGGCTTCTGGCAATACACCCCCAGGCCCCGTTCCATCGCCCACAGCGACACCGTCGCATGCATGTGGTCCGGGATCGTCACCGTGATGCCGTCGAGGTTCTTGTACTCCTTATCCAGCATCTGGCGGAAATCGCGGTACTTCTTCGCGGACTCGCGCTTCTCCGCCGCCTTGTTCAGGTGGTTCTCATCCACGTCGCACAGCGCGTAGATATTTTCGGAGCCCACGCCCCCTACATCGCCACCGCCCTGCATCCCCCCGACGCCCACGCACCCGAGGTTAAGCTTCTCACTCGGCGGCACCCCGCCCGACCGCGCGATCACATGGCGCGGCACAATACTGAACGCGGCGGCTGACGCTGCAGCCCCCAGGAACGACCGTCTGTTCAACTGAAGTCCTTCTTTCATTTACGCCTCCTTTATAAGGTAAAGAAACGATTATAACACATACGACGCACAGCGCAAAGCCGAAAAACCAATATAAAAACATAAAAAATACAAATGCGCGGACGGCACAGGGGGGACTGCCGCACTCTAGAGGGCTTCAAAAATCCCTCGTACGCAAGGGGGCTGGGGGGAGGAGTTAAGAGTTGAGGGGGGGCAACCTCTGGAGTGCGGCGGGTCCTCTAATGTCCTCGGCCACGCCCCCAGCCCCGC